>DAOTYR010000605.1:0-1909 GCA_034434655.1 Chloroflexaceae bacterium | reverse complement strand
CGCATCGAACGCACCCTCGCGGATGTCATCGCCATCCGCCCCGGCCAGATCGCCCGCTATGATGCCTGGGGCCATGCACGCGCGGAGCTTTCCTGGAGCGCCGTGCAGCGCTGGCTGACGTTCGACTGCCGGCTGTGGGATCAGCCGCTGGGCCTGGTTTCGCGCTCGGCGCTGGAGGCGGCGCCGGACCGCACCCTGCCGATCGAGGGTGTCACGAGTTGGTACAGCGAGGTCCAACAGGAAATTGATCGCCACCTTGCAGGCGCGCACGAGCCACCCGTCCCCCCCGTCGAGCGTCAGGAATTCGGCCATAGCCTGCTGCGCAGCCTCTCGGGCCTTTCGTCCGGCGTCGGTCTGGCATTGCTCCTGCTCATCGCCTGTCTGAACAACGGCTGGTTGAGCCTCGGCGTGAACGTTCCGCTGCCCCTGGTCACCGCCACGTGGTTCCTCGGCCTGAGCGGCATACTCATCCTCGCGCCCCTGGCCATCTGGATCGCCGGCAGGCCGCTACACCTGCCGCCGTCGCTCCAGATGAGCCGTCACTGGCCGCTGGTGATCGCCGGTCTGGGAAGCGCCAGTATCTTGCTTGCTCTGAGCGGTGGCCAGTGGGTCATTCGTGTCGAGGCCCTGAGCTACACCCTGGTGGTGTGGGGCGCCTATCTGCTGGCCGAGGCCCTGGCGGCGCTGATCCGCCCTGGCCAGCTCCTTCCGCGCGTGGGCGTGATTGTCGTTGCGGTGGGGCTGGCCCTGGCCCTGGTGGCCACGCCTGCGCTGAACCACTTCCGCTGGCTGGAACGCTCCATCGCTCACCGCCAGGCGCTCAACGGCGTCGACAGCGCCGCGCGCTTCTGCGCTGCTATGCCTACCGCCGCCGAACTCGCCGCGAGGGACGAACGTGTCTACCTGTTCCAGGGCGACTGCGCGGCGCGCCTCGGCGACTGGCCAACGGCGGCCCGCGCTTACGCCAGCGCCGCGCAGGTCGCCCCTGAAGGCTCCAGCCGACGGGCATTGGCCCTCTACAATCTGGGGGTCGCCGCTGGCTACCTCGGCGCCGCGAGCACCCTCGAACAGGCGGTTGCCGACTACACACAGATTTGCGCCGCGCTGACGCGGAGCGACCCGATCTGCGCGCAACTGCAATCGGTTGGCCCGCCCCGGCTACGGCGCTGAGCCATGGCGCGCCCCTATACCATAAGGGCATACGGCGCCGCGGCCCCCCTCCCAGCCTCCCCCTGCTGGGTGAGGAGCCGGACTCCCTGCCCCAGCGGGGGAGCTGGGGAGGGGCCAGGCACCTCCCGCGGGCGGGGGCGTGGGGAAACCCGGTTTTCCCATTCCCCTGCGGGGTGGGGACGTGGGGAAACCGGGTTTCCCCACACCCCCGCCCCAGCAGCCTATGTTCACGTTAGCCGCCCATGCGGCTCCGTCGCACAACACCGCAATGAATATGGCCTGGGAGCGCGGGCGGCCCGCCCGCGTCGCGTCTCCGCGGGCAAGGTGCCTGCCCCCCTCCCCAGCCCTCCCCCCGCTGGGGGGAGGGAGTCCGGCTCCTCCCCCCAGCGGGGAGAGGTCAGGAGGGGGGCTGCAGCGCCGCATGCGCGTAGGTGAGCAGCCTATGTTCACGTTAGAGGGCCAGACGGGCGCAACGCTCCGGGTACAAGGCCGCAGCCCTGGCTGCGCCGACGCTGCGGCCTTACTGCCCCGGCCCCTGGCGCGCCGGGGCATGCTCCCGCTCGGCGATCAGCCATTCGAGCGCCAGCAGGTAGCCTCGCCACCCCAGGCCGGTGATCTGCCCCGTGGCGACCGGGGCGACAACTGAGGTGTGACGGAACGGCTCGCGCCGGTAGACGTTGGAGAGATGCACCTCGATGATCGGCGCGCTCAGCGCGGCCAGCGCGTCGCGCAGAGCCAG
>DAOTYR010000604.1:0-3584 GCA_034434655.1 Chloroflexaceae bacterium | reverse complement strand
GGACTGCGGCGCCGCATGCGCGTAGGTGAGCAGCCTATGTTCACGGTAGCCCTCCATGCGGCTCTGCCGCACACCGACGGGATGAAAACAGGTTGTTCCTGGGAGGGCTGCGCCCTCCCAAACCCTCCCGCCGGTGGGGGCGTGGGGAAACCTGGTTTCCCCAACGTTGGGATGCAGCCTGCCGGTCAGCCATGGACGACCACCTCGAACCAGGACAGCGCGCGGAGTGATATGACTATATACAAGTTGCGGAGGTAAGTATATGCTAATCTGATATTTTTGTCAATACTCATCAAATCGGTATGTGTTCACACTGTTCCTGGGAGCGAGGGCATCTTGCCCGCGGAGACGCGACGCGGGCGGGACGCCCTCGCTCCCCAGGCGCGTGCAGTGCTGCGCCATCGGCGCAGTTGCCTTTGCAAAGAAGCCCGCCGTCTTACCACCCCAACACGATGGCAAAGATCAACGGCGCGACGATGGTCGCGTCGGACTCGATGATGAACTTCGGCGTCTCCACTGCCAGTTTGCCCCAGGTGATCTTCTCATTGGGCGCCGCGCCCGAATAGGAGCCGTAGCTGGTGGTCGAGTCGCTGATCTGGCAGAAGTAGCCCCACACCGGCGTATCGGTCCGCCGCAGGTCCTGGTGCAGCATAGGCACCACGCAGATGGGGAAATCGCCGGCGATGCCGCCGCCGATCTGGAAGAAGCCGATCGAACGGCTGCCTGAGGTCCGCGTGTACCAGTCGGCGAGTTCGATCATGTATTCGATCCCACCGCGCACGGTGTGGACGTTCTTGATCTCCCCCGCGATGCAGTGAGCGGCGTACATGTTGCCCGTGGTCGAGTCCTCCCACCCAGGCACATAGATCGGCAGATCGCGCTCCATCGCCGCATAGACCCACGAGTCGCGCGGGTCAATCTGGTAATACTGCTCGAGGGCGCCCGAGCGCAGGATGCGGTAGATGAACTGGTGGGGAAAGTAGCCCTCGCCGGCCTGGTCGGCGCGCATCCACTCCTCGAGCAGCGCCCCCTCCAGCCGTCGCAAGGCCTCTTCTTCGGGAATGCACGTGTCGGTGACGCGGTTCATGTGGCGCTCGAGCAGCGCCTGCTCCTCTGCCGGGCTGAGGTCGCGGTAGTGCGGCACGCGCTCGTAAAAATCGTGGGCGATCAAGTTGAAAATATCCTCCTCCAGATTGGCGCCGGTGCACGAAATGGCATGCACCTTCTGCTGGCGGATCATCTCGGCCAGCGAGAGGCCCAGTTCGGCAGTGCTCATTGCGCCGGCCAGGGTGATCAGCATCGCTCCGCCCCGGTCGAGATGGGCGCGGTAGGCTTCAGCGGCGTCTATCAGGGCCGCCGCGTTGAAATGGCGAAAGTGATGGCGCAGAAACTGGCTGATCGCGCCGGTGGGTGTGGTGCTGGACATAGGTTGAGATCCTTTCTCTATTGAAGGGGATAGCAGAGAACCCAGGTTTCCCTCTGCGCCCCTGCCCGGGTCGCGCGACCCTCCGGCAACCCGGAGAGTGAGAACACGGATACCGCGCGGAGTGATCCGAGGATAGTCGCATCCCACCGGCAGGTCAAGCAGGAGCAGGTTCGGCGCCGCGCCAGACGCGGATCGATACGGAGACCCCCAGGGCTACGTCAACGTCGTCCACCCGGCGACTGAAGCCACGGGCCGAAGCTCGCTTTCGCGGGCTCCACAGGCCACGCAGGTGGCCTTCGCAGCGGTAGCCGGGGTGTTTACGCCCACGGCGCGGACGATCAACCGGACGTTGACGTAGCCCTGACGGAGACCCCCGGGGGCTTGACAGAGGAGTGTGTCTACGCTAGTATGGGCGCAACTCAGATGATATAGTGTATCATTTAAGAGCGGCGTCTCTCTGACGCTTTGGTGTAACTCATTTACAGGATCTGCGCGATCCATGCTCACGTGTGTTCCTGGAAGCGAGGGTGCCTTGCCGACACAGACGCGACGAGGACGGGAGGCCCGCGCTCCCGGGTTCGTGAGCGCCCCGGGTGTCAACAGGTGCAGCGGGGAGGCGACCGCGTAACTCCTGTTAGGATGGTTATTGAGAAATTAATCCGCTATGCCGGGCTGGCCGTGGGGCTAAAGCCCTCGGCTATGGAATGCGAAGCCCGCCTGCGCGGGCTAGAGCGGAGTAATTGCTCAAAGACCATGGTAGTGTTTGGGGAATCTGAGCATGGGTCACCATTCGCTGGCCAACCGGATTGAGCGGTTCGTTCCCTTCATCACCCTGGGGTTGCTGATCCTCATCGCGAGCCAGGTGCTGTATGCCAGTATTCAGGCATGGCTTTCCGGCGCGGAGTTCAACAGGGTGATCCCGGTCTTTGAGGCCCCTATCGCCAACGCCGGCAAGGCGCTGGGCGCAGCGCTGACGGCCTGGATGCCGGCGTGGCGCATCCCGACGCCCTTCGGCCCGCTGGACCTGAAGTATACGGCGGCCTATACCATCTACGAGTGGTTCAAACTGCCGATCATCCTCTTCCTTACGACCTACGCGATGACCCTGCTGCGCCTGAGCATCGGCACGCGCTGGATTGACCGGACGCTGGGACGCAACGATCTCATCGGCGCAGGCGGCGGCGCTGTGCTGGGTATGTGTACGCCGGTGTGCTCGTGCACGGTCACCAACATTTATGCCGGCCTGGTCGCCGGCGGGGCCAGCCAGCGAGCCTCGGCGGCCTTTCTCTTTGCCAGTCCCGCGTTGAACGAGTTCGCGATCATCTTCATGTTCGTCGTCGCCGGGCCGACCGGCGGCGGGATCTACCTGCTGGCCGGGCTGCTCGCGGCGCTGCTCACCGCCTATCTGGCGCCGGCGCTGGGTCTGAAGCCCGAACGATTCGTGGGGCAGATCATTCCGCTGCACCCCCATCAACCCCCTTCACAGGAGAGCCTGTTGCTCCGCGCTCACCGCGAGTCATGGCACCTCTTTCGGCGCCTGATCGGCGTCGTGCTCCTGAGCGGGCTGCTGGCCGGCCTCCTGGTCAACTTCAACCTGACGCTGGTCGAAGGTCTCAAGCAGGCCGGGGCGGCCTGGTGGGGGCCGATACTGGCCACTGTTCTCGGCCTGCCCCTCGATATTAATGCCGCTTCGACCGCCCCGATCCTCGTGGCCCTGCACCAGATCGTGCCGGTCGGCACCCTGGTCGCCGCTATGATGGCAACCACTGTGTCATCCATTCCCGAATGGGCAATGCTGAACCGCCTGCTTGGCCGCGCTGCCACTATCCGGGTCGTGGCCTGGTTTGCCGGCTATGTGATCGCGCTGGGGCTTGTCCTCAATGTGATCTTTGCGTCATAGCCGTCTATGGGGTACGCGGCACCTCAACAGGATGAAGTTGTTCCTGGGAGGGCTTTGCTCTCCCCGACCCTCCCCCGGGGTGGGGTCTGGGGAAACCCGGTTTCCCCAGACCCCACCCCGGGGGAGGGTCGGGGAGAGCAAAGCCCTCCCAGGAACAACTTCATCCTGTGGAGGTGCCGCGTACCCCATAGACGGCTATGACGCAAAGATCACATTGAGGACAAGCCCCAGCGCGATCACATAGCCGGCAAACCAGGC
>DAOTYR010000603.1:0-5096 GCA_034434655.1 Chloroflexaceae bacterium | reverse complement strand
CGCATCACGGACGATGATGTCGTACATGCAATCTCTACTTGTGGCCTGACCCCCTGGTAGTGACGTTTGAGGGCGGACAGAACCCATAGGCGTGGATAAGGTCGTTGGGGTTGGGATGCGCTGGTTCGCCCTCACCCCCTCCCTTCTCCCGCGTGCGGCAGAGGGTTCGGGAGCGCGGTACGCCTGGAAGCGGCGCGTCCCGTCCCGCCCCCTCGCTGACCGTCCCCCGCCGGGGGAGGGAACCGCGCGCCTCCCCCCGGCGGGGGGAGGTTGGGAGGGGGGCGCGCCACCGCTGCCGGGTACCATGCGCCAGCTCACAAGGCCACGCAGAGGGCGCAGCGCTCTAGTCCGCGTGGCGCTGGCCGGGGCGCAGCACCAGCAGGGGCAGATCGATGCCGCGCAGCACTTTATCAGCGACGCTGCTGATGGCGACGCTGCGCACCGCGCTGCGACCGTGGGTGGTCAGGGCCACCAGGTCAGCCGCAAGCTGGTGCGCGGCTTCAATGATCTCGCGGGCGGGTTGTTCGGCGTGCGCCACCAGGGTGCGGGTCGCGGCGGGCGTCAGGCGCGCGGCGACGTCCTGAAGATACGCGGACGCAGTGGCTTCCTCGCGGGCCAGGGTCGCTGCATCGGGCCGGTAGCGGTCCGGCATAGGCAGGCTGATGGGTTGGGGGAGCGTATCAACGATCCGCAGCAGGGTCAACGTGCCCTGGTCAATCGCCGCGAGCGCGGCGGCGGGCGCCAGGGCCTCCTCGGCCAGCGGCGAGCCATCGAGGGGCACCAGCACGTGCCCGAAACGCACCGGTGGTGACCCGCTTCCATTGCTTAAAGGGCGCAGCAGGAGGAGGGGCGCGTGAGCCTGCCGGGCCAGCGATTCGGCCACGCTCCCCAGCCAGAGCCGGTCAAAGCCGCTACGGCCATGGGTGGTGAGCACGATCAGGTCGGCGTTGACGTCGCGGGCGTAGCGCAGCAGGGTGCGCACCACAGGTCCCGACAGGCGCACCGCTACCGGCTCCAGATCATCGCCGGCAAGCAGAGCGGCGGCCCGTTCCAGGTAGACCCGTTCGTGCTCGGCGGCGAGGGAATGCAAATGCTCATCTATCACCGGCAGCCCGTTGACGAAGATCGGGTCGCGGGCGTCCTCGGCGTGGACATGCACCAGGTGCAGAGCCGCGCCACTGGCGCGCGCAATGCGGGCCGCGGTTGGCAGGGCCTGTTCAGCGATCTTCGATCCGTCGAGCGGCGCCAGAATGGTGCGGAACATCTTCCAGCCTCCTTGCTGCGATGGGGTTGCTCTCTGCACCTGCCCGTGGGAAGACCTCCGGCGCCCCTAAACCCTGGTCGGGGTAGGACGGGGAACACGGATGTTCCGGCGCCGGATGATCGGCAAGGGCGAGGCCCTCGCCGATTATCCTACCAGCCGTCCATGCGGCTCGCGCCGCACACCGACGGGATGAACATCCTTCCTGGGAGGGCTACGCCCTCCCAACCCCCCCACCGGGTGAGGGGATGGGGAAACCGGGTTTCCCCACCCCCCTACGCGAGGGCGCAGCCCTCCCAAACCCTCCCACCGGGTGGGGGGACGAGGAAACCCGCTTTCCCCCTACCCCTGCTTAAGGGCCAGGCCCTTCCGCGGGTGGGGGCGTGGGGAAACCCGGTTTCCCCACACCCCTCGCCGAGGGCGTATGTTCACGTTAGACTCACTTAGCGCACCGCAGGCGCTGCGCGCGAGGGAGACGGATCGCCGTGCGGCAGGGAGACCTCGCCAGGCGTAGGGGCGAGCGCGATGCGTAGCACCTCGTCCATCGAGGAAACCGGGATCAGGGTCAGGTCCTTGCGCACCTTCTCCGGCAGATCCACGATATCCTTGGCATTGTCCTTCGGCAGGATGAAGGTGCGGATGCCGGCGCGGTGGGCGGCGAGGGTCTTCTCCTTCAACCCGCCGATGCCCAGCACCTTGCCGCGCAGGGTGACCTCGCCGGTCATCGCGACATCGCGCCGCACCGGCTTGCCGGTCATTGCGCTGATCAACGCGGTGGTCAGGGTGATCCCTGCGGAGGGACCATCCTTGGGCACCGCCCCTTCGGGGATATGCACATGGATATTGTGCTCCTCGAAGTAATTCGGGTCAATGCCCAGTTCGCTGGAGCGGTAGCGCACATAGCTCATCGCCGCCTGGGCGCTCTCCTTCATCACATCACCCAGTTGACCGGTAAGTTGCAGACCGCCCTTGCCCTTCACCGGAAGCACCTCGATGCTGAGAATATCGCCGCCGGTCGAGGTCCAGGCCACGCCGGTGGCGACACCCACTTCGTCGCGCTCCTCGGCCAGGCCGAAGCTGAAGCGCTCGGGGCCAAGGTAGGTGGCGACATCGGCAGCATCGATGGTATAGGCGCTCACCTCGGCCTCGGCGCCCGGCTCGCGCGCCGCCGCCACCTTACGCGCCACCTTGCGGCAGAGGCTGGCGATCTCCCGCTCCAGGTTGCGCACGCCAGCCTCGCGCGTGTACTCGCGGATCAACTTGGTCACCGCGGCGTCGGTGATGTTGAGCTGATCCGGCTGCAGGCCGTGGAACTCGCGCTGCTTGGGGATCAGGAAACCCCGGGCGATCTCCAGCTTCTCGTCCTCGGTGTAGCCGCCGATCTCGATGATCTCCATGCGATCGCGCAGCGGGCCGGGGATGGGTTCGAGCTGATTGGCGGTCGCGATGAAGATCACCTTGCTGAGATCGAAGGGGATCTCCAGGTAGTGATCCGAGAAGGTGCTATTCTGCTCAGGGTCAAGCACCTCCAGCAAGGCCGAGGTCGGATCGCCGCGAAAATCGGCGCCGATCTTATCCACCTCATCGAGCACATACACCGGGCTATTCGACTTCACCGACTTGATGCCCTGGATGATCCGGCCGGGCATGGCGCCGATGTAGGTGCGGCGATGGCCGCGGATCTCGGCCTCATCGCGCACCCCGCCGAGGCTGGTGCGGATGAACTGCCGGCCCAGGGCGCGCGCGATGCTGCGGCCCAGGCTGGTCTTGCCTACGCCGGGCGGGCCGACGAAGCAGAGGATGGGGCTGCGCATCTTGTTGCCGGCCAGCTTGCGCACGGCCAGATACTCCAGGATGCGCTCTTTCACCTTTTCAAGGCCATAGTGATCCTCATCGAGCACCTTTTGGGCCTCGGTAATGCTGATTTCAGGATGCGTCTCCTCGCCCCAGGGCAGATTGGTGAGCCAGTCGAGGTAGGTGCGGATCACCCCGGCCTCGGGGCTGTTCATGCCCTGCTGGGCCAGGCGCTTCACCTCGTGGAGCGCCTGGGTCTTCACGTACTCCGGCGCATCCATCTCGTGGATCTTGCGCCGCAGCTCGTCGATGGGATCATCGGCCTCATCGTCTTCGCCCAGTTCACGGCGAATTACGCGCATCTGCTCGCGGAGGAAGTATTCGCGCTGGCTCTGGTCGAGCACCTCTTTGGTGTCCTGCTGGATCTTGGCCCGCAACTTCAGCAACTCGAGCTGCCGGGCCAGCACCAGGTAGGCGCGGCGGAGCCGTTCAGCCGGATCCAGGGTGTTGAGCACCTCCAGGCGATCCTTGAAATCGAAGGCCGGCCCCCATGTGACAATATCGGCCAGATGGCCGGGCCGCTCGATGCGGTGCACGAACTGCACTGCCTCCTGCGGCACTTCGCCCAGATGGTCAACAAACTCGTCCACCTGCTGCTTGACCGTATCCATCAGCGCCTGGACCTCCATGCTGTCGAGGTCCGGGTCGAACACGGGGGCGCAGCGCACGCGGTAGAAGGGCGTAATCTGGACCGCCTCGAAGATGCGGGCGCGGTACAGGCCCTCCAGGATGACGCGCGCAGTCCCATCAGGCAGCTTGGCGAACTCATCGAGGCGCGCGATGACCCCGATGGGCGGCAACTGCTGCGGCTGGCTGCTCTTGTAGCCCTCCAACTCAGACTCGCGCACAAAGATCAACAGCACTTCACGATGCTCTTCGTCCCAGGCCCGCTCCATAGCGCGGTATGACTTGCCCTGGGGCACCTGGAGCGGAATGGTCATATGCGGCATAATGACCATTTCGCCGAGCACCACCAGCGGCAGACGGCGTTCGAGGGACGGATCGTACTCCATACCTTCTCCGCGCCCGACCGCATCGGAAGCGGTGTCGGGATGATTGGCGAACGGACGCTTTTCACTCTTCATCGGGATCCTCACCTTGGTGCGAACAGGTCGCATATTGGTTGCGGCAGAGCCGCGTAAAGCGGATAAGACGTTTTTGCTATCTTTCTTGTGGCGCGACTGCCAGGCCCAGACGTCCAGGCCTGCGCCATTCAAGCCCAGCGACCGCTTTCACCGTGTTCCAGGACGCGGGTCATTCCCAGCACGACGCGGTCGAGCAACTGGATCAGCACTTCTACCTCGTGATCCACCAGGTGCGCGAGCGCGGCCTGCATCTGCTCACGGCGCGCCTGTTTGATCTCGGCGATCAGGGTGCGGCCACGGTCGGTCACTACGACCATCACCTGACGCCGGTCGCTGGTGTGACGTTTGCGTTCCACCAACTGTTTCTCCGCCAGGCGATCGACCACACCGGTGAGCGAGGCCGCCGACTGCTGGGTCGCTTCGGCCAGATCCGACATTTTACACTCCGCCGCGATCTGGTAGAGGTGCAGCAAGGTGTAAAACTGGGGCAGGGTCAGACGGAAGCGCTCGTCGTCGAGCAGTTGCATGAACTGGCGCTGGGCCAACCAGCTAATCTGCATAATCGACTGTTCGATCTGTTCCAGGGGCCCTCGCTCGCCAGGGATCACCTGCTCGCGGATTTCTGAGGTCATGCGTGCATCTGCCGTTCCTATAGAATAGAGATTATCAACAGCCTTAAGTATATCAGAGGTCAGGCACCACGGCAAGGGCGATGCGCCACGTTACGCCACGTTCGTGATGCGCGCTGGGCAAAGGTGGGTTATACTGGCAAACACGGGGGGAGAACAGCGCGGGTACGGGTAAGTCTTCACCCTTGTCCTGGGAGCGCGGGCATCATGGTCTTTGAGAAAGTAATTCGGTATATCGGGCCGGCCGTGGAGCTGATGGTCTTTGAA
>DAOTYR010000602.1:0-5937 GCA_034434655.1 Chloroflexaceae bacterium | reverse complement strand
AAAAAAATAAGATGTCGTTTGGGAGGGCTGCGCCCTCCCGAACCCTCCCGCGGGCAAGGAATAGGCACAAGCCTGGGTGCGCGGGCCTCCGCCCCGCATCGGCGCCTGGGTGCGCGGGTCTCCGGCCCGCATCCGCGCAGGGACTGCGCCCGCCCACCCCTCCCGTATCGGACCGCTTACCACAGACGCCCCTGGATCGTCTCATCCGCGTCGGGGGGTGGCTGGCGCTCGATGTAGGGTACGCCAAGGTGGGCATAGGCGCGGCGCGTGGCGACGCGCCCGCGGGGGGTGCGTTGCAGGAAACCCAACTGGAGCAGGAACGGTTCGTAGACGTCTTCGATGGCGTCTACCTCTTCCGCCAGGGCCGCGGCCAGGGTCGACAGGCCGACCGGGCCGCCGTTGAACAGGTCAATAATCGCCCGCAGCAGGCGGCGGTCGTTCTCATCGAGGCCCAGTTCATCCACTTCGAGCTGGCTCAGGGCGGCGCGGGCCACCGGCAGATCGATCACCCCTTCGGCCACGACCTGGGCATAGTCGCGCACGCGCCGCAGCAGGCGGTTGGCGATGCGCGGCGTGCCGCGGGCGCGCCGCCCCAGTTCGTGGGCGGCCTCGGCGCTGATCGGCACCCCGAGGATGCGCGCCGAACGGGCCACGATCTCGCGCATGGCTTCGTCGGAGTAGAACTCCATCCGGTGGGGCGCCACGAAGCGGTCACGCAGGGGCGAGGTGAGCAGGGCCAGGCGGGTCGTCGCGCCGATGACCGTAAAGCGCGGCAATTTCAGCCGCAGATTGCGCGCGCCGGGCCCTTTGCCGACGATCAGGTCGAGGGCGAAATCCTCCATCGCCGGGTAGAGCACTTCTTCCACGGCGCGGTTGAGGCGATGCACCTCGTCGATGAAGAGGATATCGTTCTTCTGCAGGTTGGTGAGAATGGCCGCCAGATCACCGGCGCGCTCGATGGCCGGGCCGCTGGTGACCTTGATGGCCACGCCCATCTCGTTGGCGATCACATTGGCCAGCGAGGTCTTCCCCAGGCCAGGCGGGCCGTAGAAGAGCGTATGGTCGAGAGGTTCGGCGCGGGCCTTTGCCGCGGTGATGGCAATGCGCAGTTGTTCCACCACCTTCTCCTGGCCGATGAACTCGGCCAGGCTGCGCGGGCGCAGGCTCTTCTCGGCCTGGGGGTCGTCACCCACGCGTTTGGGGCTGAGCAGGCGCTCGTTCTCGTCCATCAACTCCTCGCACAGACGTTTCGTCGTGCATTATAACACGGCGAGATGGGCCATGCCGCATCTCGCCGTGCCCTGGTTGAGGCTTGCGTTGTCCGTGCGGCTATGCCGCAGACCAACGGGATGAACATACTTCCTGGGAGGGCTACGCCCTCCCAGACCTCCCAGGGGCCGGGGCCTGGGTGCGCGGGCCTCCGGCCCGCGTCTGCGGGGGTGTGGGGAAACCGGGTCTCCCCCTCTCCAGGGGGTTCTTTTCACGTTAGCAACATCAAAAAACCTGCCGGGTGCGGCAGTGGCCGTGAATGCCAGCACGCCACATTGCAGCACCTGACAGGTCTGGACTTCCCGTAGCGTTCCACGTGCGGGGATTAGCGTTGCTCGACCGTTCGTCCGGATGCAACCACCTCGGCGAGGGCGCGGAACATATCGCTCTCGGTGATGATACCGACGATCAGCCCGTCGTCATCCACCACCGGCAGGCTGCCGATGCTATGATTGGCCATCAGCAACGCCGCTTCCTCGATCGGCGTCTCTGGTTTCACCTTAAACACATCACGCGACATCACCTCAGAGACCTCCATCCCCGCGTGGAGGTAGCGTGAGGCTGCCAGCAGGAGATCACGCTCGGCGAGGATGCCTACCAGCCGGCCATTCGCATCGGTGACAGGAAGATGGCGCAGTCGGTGGTACTGCATGATGCCAAGCGCAGACAAGGCGCTCGACTCTGGTTCAATGGTAACCGGGTGGGCACTCATCCGATCGCGGACCTGCATGGTCTCGCTCCTTTCTGGCGGAGCACACCGCCCGGCGCGAAGGCGGCGATGCGTCCTGCCTTGCCTAAAATGCTCGCCAGTCCACTTCGATAGCTCTTTTCTCATCCTACAGCCCGGCGGAGGTTTCGGCGAGAAGAAATGTTAAGCCTCTGTGGATATCTCTTACCGTTCGGTTGCCCCTTGTGTCGCCCTATCCGGGGAGCGACGCGCCCTGGTGGTCGGGGAGGAGATGGAATCCTCACAAAGAATGACAGCCGTGGCGGGATTGTGGAGTATGATAGACTCTGAGGTCCGGGGAAGGACCGTCAGATGGGGCGCGGGGAGGCCGGGCCTCCCTGCACCTCCCATTCCGCCCGCGACGGCAGACTCCTCCGGTCCGCGCCAGGGGGCGCACCCGCCGCGGGCAGAAGCAACGCATGGGGCTTCGCCTAGTTGAAGAGGTATGGGGCAACCTGGTAGCCCCGCGCTCCTGCCTGAGGGGGAGTATGCTCAGCTTCAAGAATCTCTTGCGCCGGAAGGTGCGCACCGCGCTGACCATCCTCGGGGTCGCCGTGGGCGTCGCGGCCGTGGTGGTGCTTTCGGCCTTTGCCGAGGGCATGGCCAATGGGTTTGGCGCCGTGGGCAGCAGCGCCGACGCCGACCTGCTGGTGAGCCAGAAGGACGCAGTGATGATCATCGTCGGCGCGATTGACGAAGAGGTGGGCGCGGAGATCGCCGCCATGCGCGGCGTGGCCGCGGTCAGCGGCGCGGTGGTGGGCATCCTGCAACTGCCCGAGTCGCCCTACTTTCTGGTAAGCGGCGAGGATCCGCGCAGCTTCGGGATGCGCCGCTACCAGATCATCGCCGGGCGGCCCATCGGCGCCCGGCGCGAGGTGCTGCTGGGCCGCAAGAGCGCCGAGAGCCTGAACAAGCGCGTTGGCGACAAGTTCCGCATCAACGACGTCAGCTATCACGTGGTTGGCATCTACGAGACCGGGTCGAGCTTCGAGGACAACGGGGCGGTGATCCACCTGGCCGACGCGCAGCGGGCTTTCGACAAGCGCCGCCAGGTGAGCTACTTCAAGCTCAAGTTGCGCGATCCGCGCGACCGGGAGGAGGTGCGTCGGGCGATTGAGCGCCGCTGGCCCACCCTGGCGGTGACCGCCTCGGGAGAGGCGACTGCGCAGGACGAACTGCTCGACATCTACCGCGCCATGGGCTGGGTGATCGGGCTGTTCGCCATTCTGGTCGGCGGCCTGGGGATGATGAACGCCCAGCTTATGAGCGTCTTTGAGCGCACCCGCGAGATCGGGGTGCTGCGAGCTATGGGTTGGCGGCGGCGGCGGGTGATGCGGCTCATGCTCGGCGAGGCGTTGCTGCTGGCCCTGGTGGGCGGCGGCGCAGGGCTGCTGCTGAGCGTGGCGACGATTGCCCTGCTGTCGCGTTCGGCGGCCCTGGGCGGCTTCCTCAGCGGCGCGGTGGAACCGATCGGCTACATTCAGGCCCTGGTGATCGCCAGTGTGCTGGGCCTGGTCGGCGGCGGCTACCCGGCGTGGCGCGCGGCGCGCCTGGCGCCGGTGGAGGCCATGCGCGCCGAGAGCGGCGCGCCGGTGCGCTGGGGGCCGCTCGCGCGCATGCTCGCCCCGGCGCTGCGCGGCCCGGCCCTGCGCAACCTGCTGCGGCGCCCCACGCGCAGCGTGTTGACCATGGTCGGCCTGGGCATCGGCGTGGGGCTGATCGTGGCCCTCGCGGGCATCAGCGAGGGATCGCGGCGGGCGATCACCCAGTTGCTGGCCGCCGGGCAAGCCGATCTCCTCGCTGAACAGGCCGGGGCCTCCGATGCGATGTTCTCGGCGATTGACGAACGCGTCGCTGAACAACTGCGCGCCCATCCCGAGGTCAAGAGCGTCTCGCGGCTGATCTTCGGCACCAGCGCCGTGAAGGGATTGCCGTTCTTTCTGGTCTACGGCGTTGATCCACGCGAGAACTACCTGGCCCACTATCGGGTGAGCGAAGGCCGCACCATCCAGCGTCCTGGCGAGATGATCCTCGGGCGCATGGCGGCCAATAGCCTGGAGAAGGGTGTGGGCGACCAGTTGCGCGTCTCGGGGCAGTCGTTCACCATCGTCGGCATCTTCGAGACCGGTCTGGCCTACGAAGACGCCGGAGCGGTCGTGCCGCTGAAGGACGCGCAGCGGCTCTTCGGCAAGCCGCGGCAGGTCTCCTTCCTGGGGATCACCCTGCACCATCCCGAGCGGGCCGCCGAAATCGCCAGGATGCTCGAAGCGCGTTACCCGCAACTCATGGTGGCCCGCACCGCCGACCTGACGCAACGTATGCAGGACTTCGCCACAATGGACGCGATCTTCGGCGCCCTGATGGCGCTGATGATGCTGGTGGGCGGGATCGTGATCATGAACGTGATGCTGATGAGCGTCTACGAACGCACCCAGGAGATCGGAGTGCTGCGCGCGGTTGGCTGGCGCGCGGGCCGGGTGCTGCGCATGATCCTCGTCGAGTCCTTCGCCCTCAGCCTGTTGAGCGCCGCGGCGGGGGTGGTGATCGGCATCGGCATCAATCACCTGGTGCGCCTTGAGCCCAATTTCGGCGCGATGCTCAACGCCGCCTATGCTCCGACCGACGTCGCGCGCATCCTGGCCATGGCCCTGGGTCTGGGGTTGGTGGGCGGCGTGCTGCCGGCGCTGCGCGCGGTGCGCCTGCGTCCGGTCGAGGCATTGCATTATGAGTAGCGAAACTGCCCGTTCCGTGCCCTCTGGGCGGTACGTGTTCACATGTCTCCTGGGAGCGCGGGCATCTTGCCCGCGTAGACGCGACTGAGGGCGGGACGCCCTCGCTCCCAGGCGCGGGTGTTAACCCAGGTGTGAACAGGTACTCTGGGCGAGGGGAAGGGCAAACCCGGTTCCCCATCCCCCTGCTCCAGGATAAGGTTGTTCCTGGAAGGGCTGCGCCCGCCCAGACCCTCCTGGGGCAGGGGGAAGGGGAAACCCGGTTTCCCCTTCCCCCTGCGTGCGGGCTACGCCCTCCCAGACCCTCCCACGGGCGGGGGTGTGGGGAAACCGGGTTTGCCCACACCCCTGCCCCAGGAGACTATGTTCACATCAGGATCAGGTGAGTGCCATGGTTGAGCCAGTCATCGCGGCGGAAGCGCCGCCCCCCGAAACCAGCGAGGTTATCCTGGAAACCCGGGCGCTGACCCGTGTGTACGGAGAAAGGGTGCCGGTGAAGGCCCTCGACGGGGTCGATCTGCGCATCCGGCGCGGCGAGGTGCTGGCGATCGTCGGCCCCTCCGGCTCGGGCAAGTCAACGCTGCTGAACCTGATCGGGGCGCTCGACCGGCCGACCTCTGGCGAGGTGATTGTCAACGGGACGCCCCTGTCGAAGGTGCGCAACCTGGATCGCTTTCGCAGCCGCACCATCGGCTTCATTTTCCAGAGCCACAACCTCTTGCCGACCCTGACGGCGCGGGAGAACGTCGAGGTGCCCATGTACGAACTGCCGCTGCGTCCGGGGCAGCGCCGCGCCCGCGCCACGGAGTTGCTGGCGATGGTGGGCCTGGCCGAGCGCCAGCACCATCTGCCGAACCAGCTTTCGGGGGGCGAGCGCCAGCGGGTGGCGATTGCGCGTGCCCTGGCCAATTCGCCCTCCGTGCTACTCGCCGACGAGCCAACAGGCAACCTCGACAGCAAGAACACCGCCGACATCGTAGCCCTGCTGACGCGCCTCAACCGCGAGCAGGGCGTGACCCTGGTGATCGTGACCCACAACACCGAGGTGGCCGCCGCAGCCCAGCGGGTGATCACCTTCCGCGATGGCCGGATCCTGCGCGATGTCTCGATGAGCAATGAGCTTGAGCGCGAACTGCTGGAACTGAAACGCTCGCCCCTTGGTCAGGCCATTCTCCGTGGCGATCACCTGCCGCCGGCGCTGGCCGAGGTGGC
>DAOTYR010000601.1:0-2008 GCA_034434655.1 Chloroflexaceae bacterium | reverse complement strand
TGGCGCCTTGCCGTGGGCCGGGGCCTGGAGAAAGCTGGTCGCCCCATGTTCATATCAGCCGTCCATGCGGCTGCGCCGCACACCGACGGGATGAAGAAAGGTTCTTCTTGGGAGGGCTGCGCCCTCCCAAACCCTCCTGCGGGCGGGGGTGTGGGGGAACCTGGTTCCCCGATACCCCAGCGCAAGGGCTGCGCCCTCCCAAACCCTCCTGCGGGCGGGGGTGCGGGGGAACCTGGTTCCCCGATACCCCTGCGCAAGGGCTGCGCCCTCCCAAACCCTCCCACGGGCGGGGGTGTGGGGGAACCTGGTTCCCCCATACCCCCGCTTGAGGGCGTAGCCCTCCCAAACCCTCCTACCGGGTGGGGGTATGGGGAAACCCGGTTTCCCCATACCCCTGCGCAAGGGCTGCGCCCTCCCAAACCCTCCCGTGAACGGCCTATGTTCACGTTAGCGACGCTTACTAAAAATGTAGGCAATAAACCCCCCAAAAACGATGCTCCAGAAATTGATCAACCGATCGAGGAAGGTAACGGCCGCGCCCAGGTGCTTATCAACCCCGAAGAAGGTGAGCACCACGGTGATCGTCCCTTCCACGACCCCAAGACCGGCAGGGGTAATCGGCAGCGCGGTCAGCAAGGACGAGGAGAGAGCCACAAAAATGATCGCCGAGAGCGAGAGGGTGCCAATGGCCGGTCCAAGCGCTTCGATCACGAAGAAGAGCCGGAAGCCCTCCAGCAGCCAGACCGCCGCGGTCAACACGATCAGACGGGGCAGGATGGCGGGGCGGAACGAGCGCAGGGCGGCATACTCAAACCGCCCGTAGAAAGCGTGCAGCCGGCGTGGCAGCACCCGGTGCACCAGCGGGCTAAACCAGCGCATACTCGCCAGGCCGCCGAGGATCATCACCACCAGCAACCCGCCAAAGCCGAAGACGATCTGCGTGCCTTCGGGCATATGCGCCCCGAAGGTAAAATAGGCCGAGATGACCAGCAAGCCGAACAGCCCGAGCATATCCAGCAGACGCTCGGCAAAGATGGTGCCGATCGAGGTCGAGAAACTGACCTTCCCATTGTGTTTGAGCAGGTAGGCCCGGTAGGCGTCGCCAAGTTTAGCCGGCACAATGCAGTTCGCGAACCACGACAGATAGATGTACTCGATCAGCGCGGGCATCGAGGCCCAGCTACCCCGCCCCTCATCAACCGGCACGCCCGCATTGCGCAACAGCACGCGCCAGCGTAGCGCCCGCAAGGGGAAGGTCAGATAAAAAATGCCCAGACCGGCGAGGAGCAGCCAGGGGTTGGCCTGCCGCATATACTGCCAGGTGGTCGCCAGGTCAATATCCAGCCCACGCAGGGCAAAGATGACAATTGCGATGGCGAGGCCGAAGGAGATGAGGGTGCGCGGGCTCCGCAGGCGCTCCCATAACGAAAACCCTTCCCGCGCGATCTCGGCCTCAGGAGAAACTTCAGGCGTAACGGGCAGTTCCACCGGCACGGGCGCCTCACCGGCAGATGCCCCCTTGGTATTGTCTGCGATCATGCCTCAGCCTGCCTCCTGTGGGTGGTGCGCGACGCTCCTGGCGCGACGACCTGGTGGTGATGAGTTGATATGTTGCGGGGAGGGCTTCGTCTTCCCCGTCTGCAGCCGTCATCTTTACGTTGTCGGCCGTCCATGCGGCTCTGCCGCACACGAACAGGATGAACATAGGTTCTTCCTGGGAGGGCTGCGCCCTCCCAGACCCTCCCACCGGGTGGGGGCATGGGGCAACCGGGTTGCCCCATGCCCCTGCTTGAGGGCCAGGCCCTCCCGCGGGTGGGGGCGTGGGGCAACCCGGTTGCCCCACACCCCTCTTCGAGAGCCTATGTTCATGTTAGGCCGCTATACTCCGGAGGAGTATAGCGTATTTTGCAGGGGTAAGCCAGTAACAATTCTTTTAGGCATAGTTCCGCTGCGCAGCCTGGTACGTGCCCGCGTTGGGGCGTCGCGGCGAGCCTGGCCCACCGCGATC
>DAOTYR010000600.1:0-4990 GCA_034434655.1 Chloroflexaceae bacterium | reverse complement strand
TGCTGGTGGCCATCGAGCGCCTGTGGGGCGTGGGCATCTTCGACCCGGCGCTGGGCGGCGACCCGCTGCTCTTCCAGCACCTCTTCTGGTTCTACTCGCACCCGGCGGTGTACATCATGATCCTGCCGGCCTTCGGGGTGATCTCCGAATTGATCTCGACCTTCTCGCGCAAGCGCATCTTCGGCTACGAGTTTATCGCCTTCTCGAGTATGGCCATCGCCATCCTGGGCTTCCTGGTCTGGGGCCACCACATGTTCGTGAGCAGCCAGTCGGTGTACTCCAGCCTGGTTTTCTCCTTCATCACCATGCTGATCGCCATTCCATCGGCGATCAAGGTGTTCAACTGGACGGCGACGCTCTACAAAGGCTCGATCAGCTATCGGACGCCGATGCTCTACGCCCTGGGCTTTATCGGCCTGTTCGTGATCGGCGGCCTGACGGGGATCTTCCTCGGGGTGGTGGCGATTGACATTCACGTGACCGACACCTACTTCGTGGTGGCCCACTTCCACTACGTGATGGTCGGCGGCACGATCATGGCCTACCTGGGCGGCATCCATTTCTGGTGGCCGAAGATGACCGGCAGAATGTACAATGAGATCTGGGGCGGCATCTCGGCGCTGATTATCTTCGTCGGCTTTAACATGACCTTCTTCCCCCAGTTCGTGCTGGGCTACCTGGGCATGCCACGCCGGTACCACGTCTATCCCGAGGAGTTCCAGATCCTGCACGTGCTTTCGTCCGCCGGGGCCACCGTGCTGGCGGTGGGGTTCATCATCCCGATCATCTACCTGATGCTCTCGTTGAAGACCGGACGGATCGCCGGCGATAATCCCTGGGACGCCACGGGCCTGGAGTGGAAAACCACCTCGCCGCCGCCGACCCACAACTTCGAGGCCATCCCCGTGGTAACCACCGAAGCCTACGCCTATCCGCCGGAGGCCGCCGCCCGCGACGCGGCCGAGTGGCGACCGGGAAGCCCGTTGTAAATGACGAGGTGACAGCGGTGAACTGCCGCAGGTAGAGGAGAGCACCTTGGCGACGACGACACCAACCGCGAAACCGGCGCCGGCCCATGAACACGGCCACGAGGCCCATGGGCGCGAACTCGCGCACCACTTCGAGAGCGCGCAACAGCAGAAGGAGACGGCCACCCTGGGGATGTGGGTCTTCCTGGTGACCGAGATCATGCTGTTCGGCGGGATCTTTATGGCCTACATCGTCTACCGCTGGGCCTTTCCCGACGTGTGGGCCGAAGCGGCGCACCACCTCAACACCCCGCTCGGGGCCGTGAATACGGTGGTGCTCCTGGTCAGCTCGCTGACGGTGGCCCTGGCGGTGAACGCGGCCGAAGAGGGCAACCGGCGGCGCCTGCTGACGATGCTGGGGATCACCCTCCTGCTGGGGGCGACCTTCCTGGTGATCAAGGGCTTCGAGTACAGCGAGAAGTTCGCCCACTGCGCCGGGGCGGCCGACCCGGTCGCCTGGGTGACGGGCGGCGCGCGGCTGGAGGAGCGGGAGTGCCTGGTGCCCGGGCGCAACTTTGTCTTCCCCGAGGCCCATGGGGCCGAGGGCAGTAAGGGCGCCGGGGCCGCCCACGGGGCCGAGGCGGGCCACGCGCAGCCCCAGGCCGGCCTTGGCTCGCCCTACCAGTTGTTCTACTTCCTCTACTTCGTCGCCACCGGTCTGCACGCCGTGCACATGGTCATCGGGCTGACCATTGTCTCGGTGCTGACCTTCATCGCCTGGCGCGGGGTGATTACGCCGACCTATTACACGCCCATCGAGGTCGGGGGCCTCTACTGGCACCTGATCGACATTATCTGGGTCTTCCTGTTCCCGCTGTTTTACCTGGTGCACTAACGTGAACATAAGCCCTCACGCGGGGGTGTGGGGAAACCGGGTTTCCCCATAGCCCCAGCCGGTGGGAGGGTTTGGGAGGGCTTCGCCCTCCCAAAAGAACCTATGTGCATCCTGTTCGTGTGCGGCGGAGCCGCATGGAGGGCTTATGGCAAAGACAAGCACAACCACCGCTCACGGCGCGCACGACGCGCACGACGCGCACACGGAGCACGCCGGGCATGCCCATATCAGCCGCGGAACATACTACAAGGTCTTCGCCGCGCTGATGGTGCTGATGGCGCTCACGGTCGGGGCCTGGTGGATCGAGGGCATGATCGCCCTACCGCGGCTGCTCGGCGTGACGATCGCCATGGCCATCGCCATCGCCAAGACGACGCTGATCATCCTTTACTTTATGCACGTGAAGGTCAGCGAGCGGGCCACGCAACTCTACGCCGGGGCGGCGTTCGTCGGCTTCGCGATCATGGTCATTATTACGATGGCCGACTATTTCGCGCGGGGCTGGCCGCCACCCCCCGGTCCGCTGCCGTGAGCGGCGCGGGGAACTGCGCCCTCCCCCGCGTCGCTCCCAGGGGGCCTGGCTACCGCAACGCCGCCAGGATCTCGGCCAGGGGCATGGCGGCGAGGGAGGGCAGGGTCAGATCGGCGGGTGGCAGGGGCAGGTGGCGCGTCAGGGCCCCTGGCACGGCCACGACCGGACAGCCGGCGGCCCGGGCGGCGAGAATGCCATTGGCCGAGTCCTCAAGCACCAGACAGGCCGCCGGCGGCACCTCCAGGCCCGCGGCGGCCGAGAGAAACAACTCCGGGTCGGGCTTGGTGCGCCTCACATCGTCGGCGGTGCGCACACACACGAAGCGGCGGATGATCCCCAGCCGCGCCAACCATCCCCCGACCCAGCGATAGTCGCTGCTGGAGGCCACGGCACAGGGCAACCCCAACGCCTCGGCCTCGTCGAGCACCTCGATGACCCCCGGCAACAGCCCCTGGGTGGCGCCCAGGGTATCCTTGAGGGCCTGCCGGCGCGCGCGGATGGCGGCGCTCTCGGCGCGCAGCGCGGCGGCGCGGGCGGGGTCGCGCGCCGCCACCAGGCCCACCAGATGCTCCAGGGCGTCGAAACCGTGGCGCGTTCCCAGCGCCGGGGACCACTCTTCCAACCCTAACTCAAACCCGTATTCGGCGTAGATGCGCCGCCAGCTCTCCAGCGCCGGCGTTTCGGTGTCCACGATCAGGCCATCGAAGTCGAAAATCAGCGCGCGGATCATACGTATGTTACGGTTGTAGTTGACCAGCCGTCCACGCGGCTACGCCGCCTACCAGCGCGATCAACAAAGGTTGTTAGACCTGGTTCCTGGGAGATGTAGCGTTCGCAGCGTTCTGCCCCCTCCCAGCCTCTCCCCGCTGGGGGGAGGAGCTCGCTTCCCTATTCGCGCTAACAAAAAGTTGTTCCCGGGCGGGCGCAACGCTCAGAAACCCCCTCACCGGGCGAGGGGATGGGGAAACCCGGTTTCCCTATCCCCCTCTCCAGAAGACGAGTAAACGTGAGACGGTCGCACCGCCTACGATGAGGCAGCTTCCAGGGCCTCCACGAACTGCACCGTCCCATCGCGCAGGTGGACGATGCGGTCGGCGTAGCGGGCCACGCTCATATCGTGGGTGACCAGGAGCAGGGTCAGACCCTCGTCGCGCACCAGGCGCCGCAGGAGGGCCATAATCTCGCCGCCGGTGCGGCTGTCGAGGTTGCCGGTGGGTTCATCGGCCAGGATCAGGCGCGGGTGATTGGCCAGGGCGCGGGCAATGGCGACCCGTTGTTGCTCGCCGCCGCTCAACTCGGCGGGCCGGTGGTGGGCGCGCTGGCCCAGGCCGAGTTGCTCCAGCAGGGCCATGGCCCGCGCCCGGCGGCGCTCGAGGGGCGCGCCGGCGAGCATCAAGGGCGTCGCGACGTTCTCCCAGGCGGTCTTGATGGGCAGCAGGTTGAAACTCTGGAACACGAAGCCAAGCGTGTCGCGGCGGTAGCGCACCAGTTCGTGATCGCTACTGCGGCCCAGTTCCATGCCATTGACCCAGATCTCGCCACCGGTGGGCCGCACCAGGCCGCCGATCAGGTGCAGCAGGGTGCTCTTGCCGCTGCCACTGGGGCCAACCAGGGCGACAAACTCACCGGGGGCCACCTCGAGATCCACGCCTCGCAGCGCATCAACGGAGGTCTTGCCCATCTGGTAGCGGCGGGCGAGGGCGACGGCGCGAATAAGGGGAGTGGTCATAGGTTGGCGATGCATCCCAGGTGGGGCACGGAGGGCTACGCCCTCCTCGTACGGCCGAAGCATCGGCGCAGCCAGAGCTTTCGGCCGTACCAGGCAAGGGGCGACCCATCCTATGCGCTCGGACGCAGGACTACCGCAGGCTCTCGGCGATCTTCAGCGCCTCATCGGCGCCAATGGCCCCGGCGACGACGTAGCGCAGACCGCCCTCCTCCCAGCGCAGGAGGCTGCCCTGGCCAGCGGCGCCGGTGATGAGGAGGCCATCGGCCCCGCGCACCGTCACGGAGCGCGTCTGGCTGCCCGCCGGCGGCTCACGGTCGCTGCCAGGCGCCGCGCTGCCCTGCACCACGCTCACACTGCCGCCAGCGCCGGCATAGTTCAGGATCACGGCGTCGGGGCCGGCAAGGCGCACCTCGACCAGCGCCATGCCGGCGGGCAGGTAGCCCGGCTCGCGCAGGGGGAAACTCACCGCGGCGCGGGCCTCGTCGAGCGAGGCGACGCTGGACTTCGTCCGGGCGGCCAGATCCTCGGCGCGCACCACCGTGGCGCCGGGGGGCGGGGTGAAGCGGAACAGGTCGGCGCTCAGGCCGGTGTTGGTTTCGAGGCTCAGGGCCTCGACGCTGCCGCGCCCGAAGTCGCTGGCGTCGAAGGTGGCCTTCAGCGGCAGCGCCAGTTCCTCATCCACCCACAGAAAGCCTTCAACCAGGCCCTCGAGGCCCAACTGCTCGCGCGTGGCCGCTTGAGGGGTGACCTTCACCTTCCAGGTGTTCTTACCGGCCACCGTTTCGGCGCCGAGCACCTCGAGCTGCACCGCGTCGAGACCCTGGGCGACCAGGTCCTGGAGCATCGGCGCGGGGCCGGTGGGCGCG
>DAOTYR010000599.1:0-7931 GCA_034434655.1 Chloroflexaceae bacterium | reverse complement strand
CAACGAGCGCAGCGCCAAGGCGATCAAGATCAACTGGCAGTTCTCCATCCAGGCCGCTCGAACCAAGCTCAATAGCCACTCCACCAAAGTCCATCCCGAGAATGAAAAATACAAGGAAACTTAGTTTACGGACTACTGAGTCGCTCCTCCGCCGCGTGCAGGCGGTGGAACTCGCGGCGCAAGAGGGTGAGGCGGCGACGATGTCGGCCTTCAACAGCTATCTGCTCTCGCTCCGATGCGGCGCGTGCGGTGAAGCCATGCACGGCTACACCAGCACCAAGTACAAGGGCGAGAAGAAGTACCGCTACCGCAAGTATCGCTGCGCCGGCCGGGTGAACAAGCCTGGCTCGTGCCACATGCCGATGCTCAGCGCCGACGAGCTCGAGCGCATGGTGCTCGAAGTCGTCATGAAGGACATCATCGAGCGCAGCCGCGAGGCGCTGCTGGAGGAGATCAACGACGCCATCGCCCGAAAGCGCGGCGAGTTGCTCAGCGCAATCGAGGTGGCCGAGGAACGGCTGCGCGAGCTAGAAGAGCGGCGCGAGGCGGCGCTCGACGCGCTGACCACGCAGTACAAGGGGGTGTCGGAGCGCACGCGAGCCGTGCTGGCCGAGCAGGCCGACCGCATGGTGCTCGCGTACGACGAGGTGGAGGAGCAGATCCGCAAGCTCCGCCTCGGCATGACGGTGCTGGACGAGAAGGCGCGGTCGATCATGCTGATCCTGACCGACCCGCTGCTCGACCCGTCCCGCTGGCAGGAACCGGAGGCGACCCACGCACTCAAGCGGGCTTTGAAGCTACTCGTCCACGACCTGATCCTCAGGGAGAAGGCCCAGGGCGAGTTTCACGTGGAGGTACAACTCTATGAAATTCGTCAAAGTCTATTGCACGAGAGCACGAGCAACGGTAATGTACTCGCCACCGCCAGAATTGCAAAACCTACGACGGCAAGCGGCAAACCGACGCGCAACATGGTAAGCGGCGGGATCTTGAAGGTGCGAATAATCCCAAGTTGGGCGACAACATTGGCAATGCCCACCGTCACCAGGGCTGCGCCGAGGGTCTGCGCCGTTTGTTGCGGCGTGAGGTTCAGCCTATCCTGGAACAGGAAGCCCGCCGTTACCTGTACACCGACCAGGGCAACGATGACCGTGAAACCGACGAGCAGCCAGGGCCAGATCCGCGCATTGCTAGGTTCTAGGCGCGGCTGCGCTTCGTCACGCAGGCGTGGGACGGTGTGGGGGAGGCGTGTGAAAACGAGCAACGCCGCAAATAACGGTAACACGGCGGCGGCGTAGAGCGGCACCAGCAGGACCAAACCAGCCAATGCGGCACCCAGAGCCGGCCCGGCGATAAAACCCAGCCCATTCGCTGCACCCAGCAGCGCAATGCCGGCGGTACGTTCCTGGCCGCTCGTTGTGTCGGCGATAAATGCCTGCGCCGCCACCGGTACACCACCCATCAGGAAGCCTGCCACGCCGCGCGCCAGCACAAGCAGAGCGAATACGACAGTAGGTGCCAGTACTCCCCTTGTGCCAAGGTGGGTCGCCAGGGCGAACAGGCTGAACCCGATACTAAAGCCGAGCAGTCCGATCAGCAGGATCGGCTTGCGCCCCCAACGCTCGCTGCGCCCACCCCAGAACGGGCCACCTAAAGCAAACATCAGCGCCGCAAGCGTGATAATCAGCCCGGCTTGGGTTTCACTCAAGCCCAATTCGCGCACAAGCGGTGCCAGCAACGGGTTGAGCACGCCCAGACCCATATAGACCGTAAAGAGGCTCATCACAATGACGGTTGTTGGTTTCAATTTGCTTACGCTCCTCATATTTTTAGTATAGACTAAAAGTAAAGTTAGCATAACAAAAAATTTAATGTCAAACCTCTTTTCTCTCCGCGTTACTCAGCAACCGCCATGCTGATCGGTGACGTTTCTGCGGGCGGACTGTCCGTACCTGCCGGTGCCGGCGTGTAGAGCAGCGCGACCAGCAGCGTTGCGATGAATGCAGCAAGCGATGATCCGATAATCACCGCCGGGTAGCCAAACGCGCCGGCCAGCGCGAGACCCGCGCCCCCGGCGACAAAGCCCACCAGCGTGTAGACGCAGTACTGGAGCGTGAAGTCGGTGCCGGCCGCGCTGGGCCGCGCGTTGTCCATCATCACTGTTGCAACCACCGCCGAGGCCGGGCTGTAGAGCAGGAATAATACGCCAATCGCGGCCGCCACCGTGAGATCATCCGTCACGCCAAGGGCCGGGCCGAGCAGCAAGAGCAGGCCAAAACCCATCGCCAGTGCGGTGCCGAACATCACTGGCTTGCGTCCGAAGCGGCGGATCAGCCAGCCCACTGCTACCGCCGAGAGCATCCCGATCAGCGAGCCCACAATGTTGATGCTAAAGCCAATTCGCTCGAGCGACCAGCCGACATCGACCAGCAGTGGCGTAACCACGCCATAGGCCGTGCTGACACCCAGCGGGTAGATCAGCAGCAGAATCAGCCAGCGCCACATACCAGGTCGACCAAAGAAGATCAGCAGATCGCGAAAGCGGGCGCGCGCTGCATGATCGGCGTGGTGCTCAGCGATGGAGGCTGGCTCACGGAAAAACCACAGCTGCACCAGGGTGATCGCTGTTCCAAGGGCCAGCAGCAGCATGCTGCCGAACCAGCCGATGGTGGGGTAGAGCATGAGCACCAACCCACCGCCGATGATATTCCCAAGCAGCCCGCCGGCCACCTGAATACCATTGCCCAGGCCGCGCTCCTCCGGAGTCAGCAGACAACAGGAGAGTGCATCGGCGGCGATGTCCTGGGTGGCGGAGAAGAGGCCGACCAGCATGCACAGGCCGAGGATGATACTCAACTGGCTCGTGAGATCAAAGAGGCCGATGACGACCAGGGTGACTACAAGGAGGCTCTGGAGAATGATCAGCCAACCGCGATAGCGACCAAGCCGTCCAAAGCTGATTCGATCGACCAGAGGTGCCCAGAGGAACTTGAGGATCCAAAACAGGCCCAGAATGTAGATCGCGCTGAGCTGCTCCAGCGGCACCCCCTGCTGGCGTAAGATCGCAGCCAGCGCGGTGAAAAAGAATCCGAGCCCGAGATATTGCGTAATGTAGAGGCTGGCGAGCAGGGCATACTTGCTGCGCTGCGCGCCGGCCGATGTTGGAGGAAGAATGGTCATTGTTGCTCCTTCAACAGGTCATTCAGAGATACGGTACCGGTCTCACAGCCCGCGTTTGCCATCGGCCCAGTAGGCCCGACAACGGATCTGCTTGCGTTCTAGCCCGCGCGCCAGCAGTACATCACGCTGGCGCTGAATGCTCTGGCCGTGGCCGAGGAGATAGGCGGCGCCCCGCCCCGGCGGCAGGGTCGCTTCCGCGAGCCAAGCGTCAAGCGCCGCGCCATTGCTCGGCCGACGCGTCAGCACGCTGAGCCGCAGCACCAGCGGCGTCACAGTGTGCTCTTCGCTGCCGAGTACCTCGACCGCGCCGAGCACCGGCACGCTTACGGCGAGTGCAGTCGTCATCGCGTGCAGCCCCCCGACGGTCGTCTCATCGCCCAGGAAAAGGTGCCAGTCGCCGTGGAGCAGGCTCATCCCACCGTTGCCCGGCCCCATCACTAGGGCCGACTGGCCGACGCGCAGCCCCGCAGCCCAGGCGCTACCCGGCCCCTGGCCGTGGAGGAAAAAGATAACCTCGATGCGGCCTGCTGCCGGGTCGTAGCTGGCCGGCGTGTAGTGGCGCAGGGCGCGTTCGTCCACGCGAAACTCGATCTCGTGGCCCGGCTCCCAGCGCCGACCCTTGAGTGCGTCGCCTGCGAAGCACACTCGGCAGAACTTCGCTGACAGCGGCTCGATGGCAGCGACGCTGCTTTGGAGGCCGAACCAGCGCTCGACCCGGCCGGCGAGAAAGGTGGGTAATTCAGGCATCGCCAGATCCTTCCCTGGCTCCAGCCGATGCTGCGGCACCGAGACCAAGCTTCCAGTGCTTCGCCTGCTCACGCTCGTGCCAGAATCGCCGGTAGAGGCCATCCTGTCCGATCAGCTCGGTGTGGGTGCCCTGCTGCACCAGCCGGCCGCCGTCGAGTACCAGGATCTGATCGGCGCGCTGCAACGTCTGGAGGCGGTGGGCGATCACGATCACGGTCTTCTCATCGGCCAGAGCGTCGAAGGCCTGCTGGATCTCCCACTCGTTCTCCGGGTCGACGCTGGCAGTCGCCTCGTCGAGCAGCACGATCGGCGCGTCCTTCAGCAGCGCCCGGGCGATGCTCACGCGCTGCTTCTCGCCGCCCGAGAGCGTCGCCCCGCCCTCGCCGACCAATGTGGCGTAGCCATCCGGCAGGGCACTGATGAAGTCGTGGCAGCGCGCCGCCCGCGCCGCCGCCTCGATCTCGGCGTCGCTCGCGTCGGGCTTGCCAAGCGCGATGTTGGCGCGGATGGTGTCGTGGAACAGGTAGACATCCTGGAAGACCATCGTCAGCTGGCGCTGCAGGGTGTCGGAGGTCATCATGCGCACGTCGACCCCGCCGACCTGCACGCTGCCGCGCTCCACATCCCAGAAGCGGGCGATCAGGCTGATCAGGGTGGTTTTGCCGCTGCCGCTGGGGCCCACCAGGGCAGTGATGCCGCGCTCCGGGATGGTGCAGCTTAGCTCCTCCAGCACGGGCCAGTCGTCGTAGCGGAAGCCGACCTGCTCGAAAACCACGTCGTGCCCGGCGGGCTCGCGGGGCCGCTCCGGCTCCGCCAGGGTCGGCGTCCTCAGAAACTCGTTCAGGTTGCGCACTGCATTCTCGATGATGCGCTGGAAGGCCTGCAGCTCGCCCAGCAGCATCAGCGGCTGGTAGAAGGCCAGCCCGAGGAAGAGAAAGAGCACGAAGGTCACGCCGCTCAGGCTGCCGCCCAGGAAGAGCCAGACGCCCAGCACGATCAGCGCGGCGAAGCCCGCCTCCAGCACGGTCATAAAGCCGATCATCGCCGGCGTGATCCGCGTCGTCGTGGCGATGCTCGCGTCGCGGTAGGTCGCCATCGCTCGCTCGAACTGGCCCAAACGCGCCCCGGCCAGGTTGAAGGCCCGGATCACGCCGATGCCCTGGATGTACTCGACCATGCGGCTGTTCGCCGCCGTGCGGGCGACCCGCTGATCGGCCCAGATCGCGCCGAAGACCCGCATCGTGCCGCGTAAGATGACCAGCGCCAGGGGCAGCCCGACCCCGGCCGCCAGGGCCAGGCGCCAGTCGATGAAAAGCATGGTCACGAAAAGAATGCTTGGTGTCACAACCCCGCTGATGAACATGTCGGTGGGGATGCGCACGTCGAGGAAGGCGATGTTGGTGGTGAAGAGCGCATCCACCGTGCCGGTGTCGCGGCGGGTGAAGAAGCCCAGGGGCAGGCGGCGCAGGTAGTCGGCCAGGAAGAGCCGCAGGTCGTAGTGCATGTCGGCCACCACCCCGTGCATCGCCCGCTGCGCCAGGAAGTTGAAGAGGATCTGGGCGCCGAAGAGCGCCGTCAGCGCGCCGACATAGGCCCAGATTCGCCCGGTGTTGACCGGCTGCTGGAACAGCTCGACCAGGATGAGGAAGACCACGATCGCCGGCCAGGCCGAGACCGCGCCGTCGAGCACCTTCCAGCCGATCCCGCGCAGGTAGCGCCCCCGCTGCCCCGGCACCAGCTTCAGCAGCGTCCGCATCAGGTGCTCGTCGGGGTCGAGCCCGGCGTAGGGGTTGGCAAAGGATGAAGGATCAGGGATGGATGAAGCTCGAGCAGGCTGCGGCGGCCCCCCATTCTTCATCTTTCTGCCTTCATCCTTCCGCAGCTGCCACTCCTGCGAGGCGATGTGGGCCTCCCAGAGCTGCTTGTAGAGCGGGCTCTGCTGAAGCAGCTCGGGGTGGGTGCCGCGGGCGACAATACGGCCGCCGTCGACAACTAGGATCTGGTCAACCTCAGTGATCGTGCTGAGGCGATGGGCGATGATCACCACCGTCTTGCCAGCGGCCACCAACGCGGCCAAGGCGGTCTGGATCTGGGCCTCGTTCTCAGGGTCGAGGAAGGCGGTCGCCTCGTCGAGCACCACCACCGGCGCGTCCTTGAGGATCGCCCGCGCGATGCTCAGGCGCTGACGCTGCCCGCTCGAGAGCCGGGCGCCGTTCTCGCCGACCGGTGTGGCGTAGCCCTGCGGCAGCGCGGCGATGAAGTCGTGGCAGCGGGCGGCGCGGGCGGCCGCCTCCACCTCGGCGTCAGTGGCGTCGGGCTTGCCGACGCGGATATTGGCCGCAACCGTGTCGTTGAAGAGGAAGACATCCTGAAACACAAAGGCGACCTGGTCCATCAGCCGCTCGGTGCCGATCTGGCGCACGTCGACGCCGCCGAGCCGGATCTGGCCGCCGCTCACGTCCCAGAAGCGCGGGATGAGCTTGGCGATCGTGCTCTTGCCCGCGCCGCTCGGCCCGACCAGGGCGGTCACGCTGCCGGCCGGGATCGTGAAAGAGACCTCGTTGAGCACCTGGGTCTGCTCGATAGCGCCCTCCTCCTGACCCCTGGCCCCTGACCCCTGACCCCTGACCCCTGACCCCTGGTCACCATAGCTGAAGCTGACACTGTCGAAGACGATGCTCGCGTCGCGCGGGGCCTGGGGCGCGGCCGGCTCGCTCAGGGGCGCGGCATCGAGCAGGGCGCCGATGTTCTTGCTGGCCTCGCTGACCTGCCAGGCCGCCGTGCCGTATCTGGTGAAGAGGGTCCAGATCGGGCGGTTGAAGCCCATGCCCAGCACCAGGAAGAGCACGAAGGTGGTGATCTCGAGGCTGCCGCCCAGGTAGAAGAGCACGCCGAGGGGGACGACCAGCAGCAGGTTGGCCCGCACCACGGCGAAGATCACCGCCAGGGCCGGGATCGACGCGGCGTAGGGGCCGGTGTAGTAGGCGCGCATCTCCTCAGCCACGGCGCGCAGCTGGGCGAACGAGGCATCGGCGCGCAGGAAGGTCTTCAGCACCTTCATGCCGTTGATGTACTGGATGACCGCGCTGTTGATCCGGGCGTTGATCGCGTTGTACTGCGCGATCCCCGAGCGGGCGGAGACCCAGCCGTACATGCCCACGGCGAGGGGCAGCAGGGCGATCGTCGCCAGAGCCAGCCGCCAGTCCACGACGAAGAGCACGGCCGCCGTGAGGATGGTCACGGTCAGCCCGCCAACTAGGTCGGGGATCATGTGCGCCAGGCCCTCTTCAAGCTGCTCCACATCCTCGTGGATGACCTTTTTGATCTGGCCGGTGGTGCGGCTGGTGAAGTAGCCTAGCGGCAGCCGACCCATGTGCTCCGCCAGGGTGATGCGCAGGTCGTAGAGGATGGTGTAGGCCGCGACGTGCGAGATGTAGATGGCCATGCCGGTGGCGGCAGCCTTGAGCACCACCGCGCCGAGCGCGATGCCGCCCAAGGCCCAGAGCCAGCCGGCGTCGACCTCGTCGAATGGTGTCCCCAGTACCTCGACGGCGATAAAGTAAATCACCAGGTAGAGGATGAGCCCCGCAGCGTTGCCCACGGCGCTGAGCAGGCCCGAGAGGACGAGTTGGCCGCGCCGCCGTCGAATGGTGCGGCTCACCACAGCCTGTCCAAGTAATGGTCGTGTTGGCTCCTTCGATGGAGTTCGCACCGACGACGTTGCAGCAGTTTGCGCCATACACGCTCCTTCTATCGTTGCGGGAGATAGCTCTTCAATACTCGTGTGTTCGATCATTCCGCGAAGATGTCAGCCTAACTCACCGGCCTGTCTCCGCTGCAAACGACTATATAATACCACACAAACGACTAGTACTTGACCACACTGATTACTTAGGATAAAAGCGATGAAACTTGAGCCGGGCATGGGCCGTAGTAAATCGCCATTCCACAGTAGCGCGGGCTGCATTTCGGGCCTTCACCAGCGCTTTTATCTCTTGGCGCAC
>DAOTYR010000598.1:0-4044 GCA_034434655.1 Chloroflexaceae bacterium | reverse complement strand
ACTGCCGCGCCAGCGCGGTCGAAACGCCGCCCGGCGCGCGCGCCGGGCACGGCCACCGCGCCCAGGATCTCATCAATAATGGCCCCGGCGGTGACATTGCGGATGCGGGCGGCCGGGTTGATGATCATCCGGTGGCCGAGCACCGCCCCCGCCAGGGCCTTGATGTCATCGGGGGTGACGAAATCGTGCCCGCGCATCGCCGCCCGCGCCTGGGCCGTGCGGTAGAGGGCCAGCGAGCCGCGCGCGCTGGCCCCCAGGTAGACATCCTCGTGATGGCGCGTGGCGCTGACCAGGGCAACGATGTACTCTTCGATCAGGTCGTCCACGTAGACCTCGGTAATGGTCCGTTGCAACTGGAGCAACTCCTCGATGCCCGCGACGGGCTGGAGCGCGTCGAGCGGGTGGGCCTGGCGCTGGCGCTTGAGGATGGCGATCTCCTCGAGACGCTCGGGATAGCCCAGGTGCAGCCGCAGGAGAAAGCGGTCGAGCTGGGCCTCGGGCAGGGGGAAGGTGCCCTCGTATTCGATCGGATTCTGGGTGGCCAGCACAATGAAGGGCGAGGGCAGGGCGTAGGTCTCGCCGTCAACGGTGATCTGGCGCTCCTCCATAGCCTCCAGCAGGGCGCTCTGGGTCCTGGGGGTGGCGCGGTTGATCTCGTCGGCGAGCACGATCTGCGCGAATACCGGCCCGGGTCGGAACTCGAACTCGCGGCTGCGCTGGTTAAAGATCGAAACGCCGGTTACGTCGGAAGGCAGGAGATCAGGGGTGAACTGGATGCGCTTGAAGCTGCACCCGATCGAGCGCGCGATGCTCCTGGCCAGCACGGTCTTGCCGGTGCCGGGCACGTCTTCGAGCAGCACGTGACCGCGGCACAACAGGGCTGCCAGCACCAGTTCCACGGCCTGACGTTTGCCCACGATCACCTGATCGACGTTGCTGATGACGCGGTCGGCAAAGGCTTTGACGCTATCCAAAACACACCTCGGTGTGGAAGGTTCGATCCCGACGTGCAGTATACCACTAACGTGAACATAATCTCCGGGAGCAGGGGAATGGGGAAACCTGGTTTCCCCCTCCCCCGCACCTGGTGGGAGGGTTTGGGAGGGCGACGCCCTCCCAGGAACAACCTTCGTTCATCCCGTAGGGGTGTGGGGAAACCCGGTTTCCCCATACCCCGGTCCGCGGGAGGGTCTGGGAGAGCGCAGCCCTCAACCAGGGGGATGGAGCAACCTGGTTGCCCCATCCCCTCAGTAAGGAAGGGGGGCGTACCGCCGCGCGCGGCACGCTGCCGCGTGTCACCCCGACAACCGGCGGCGCGCGCGGACCGCCGCGCAGGTGCCGGGTGCCGCGCATCGGTTCCCGTAACCCCGGTGGTGCGGAACATTGCGTGGCCACCACGCCGATGAGTGTAACCCACTCTCGCTATCGCCGGCGCATTGGCGGCGTTGCCGGCTGCCTAGCCGTCGAGGACGGCGCGCACGGTCGTCTCGGGCACGTCGTCGCGGATGGCGACGCTGCCGATGGCCGTTGGCAGCACCCAGCGGATGCGTCCGGCGCGCACCTTTTTGTCGCGCAGGGTAAGGGTGAGCACGGCTTCGGGATCGAGATGGGGGGGAAGCGTAACGCTCAGGCCGTAGGCCGCGAGCAGGCGGCGCTGCCGCTCCACGAGGGCGGGGTCGCACAGGCCCATGGCGGCGGCGATGCGCGCCTCGGCGTGCATGCCGATGGCCACCGCCTCGCCGTGGAGCAGCGCCCAGTCGCCCACGAGGGCCTCGACGGCGTGGCCGATGGTGTGCCCGTAGTTGAGGATGATGCGCTCGCCCTGCTCGCGCTCGTCGCGGCTGACCACCTCGACCTTCACCGCCACGGCGCGCCGGATCAGGGCGGTCAGGCGCCCGGTCAGCGCTGCATCCTCCGCGTTCCAGCCACTGAAGCCCGTCTCGGTCCAGCCGCGCTCGGCGGCGAGTTGCTCGAGCTCGGCGAAGAGGCCGGCCTCGCGAATGACGCCGTGTTTGATCACCTCGGCCCAGCCGGCGCACAACTCGCGGCGGGGCAGGGTGGCGAGGGTGTCGCTATCGGCCAGGACCAGGCGGGGTTGGTGGAAGGCGCCGATGAGGTTCTTGCCCAGGGGATGGTTGATACCGGTCTTGCCGCCCACGGCCGCGTCGACCATGGCCAGGAGGGTGGTGGGCAATTGCGCCACGGCGATGCCGCGCAGCACTGTGGCGGCGGCGTAGCCCGCCAGGTCGCCCACCACGCCGCCGCCGAGGGCCAGCACGGTGTCGCGCCGTTCAACGCCGTTGCCAAGCATCCAGTCGTACAGCCGCCAGAGTTGCTCCTGGCTCTTGCTGGCCTCACCGGGGGGCACGGTGTACCGTTGTACCCGATAACCGGCCTGGCTCAGCCGGGCGGCCAGCGGGAGGCCGTAGGCATCGGCCACCGCGGCATCGCTCACCAGCCAGAGGGCGCCGCGCAGCCCGAGGGCGCCGAGCCGTTCGGGCAACTGCGCCAGGGCGCCCGCGGCGACGATCACGGGGTAGGCCCCGGCAGCGGTGGTGACGATGAGTTCAGGTGTCATAAAGCGGTCCGGTCAGCATGGCTTCCAATTCGGCGCCGGCGGGGAACTCCTCCTCGCCGGGGGGGACGATGAGCAACCCGTTGGCCCCGCGGAGCGAGAGCAGGCGCGAACTGCCCTGCGCGCCGGTCGTCGTTGCCAGGAGGCGCCCGCCGGCCCAGCGCACGATGATGCGCTGGTACTCGGGACGATCGGGGGCCGGGCGCACCGGCGCGGCGAGGATGACGCGGACGCGGGGGCGCGTGGGCCGCGGGTCGCCCTGCAGCGCGCGCAGCGCCGGGCGCACGAAGACTTCGAACGAAACCAGCGATGAGACCGGGTAGCCCGGCAACCCAAAGATCAGTTGGTTGCCGACCGTGGCAAAGGTCGTCGGCTTGCCGGGCTTGAAGGCCACCCGTCCAAAATGGATCGTCCCGATCTCGGCCAGGATGGTCTTGATCAGATCGCGCGTCCCCATACTCGCGCCGCCACTGGTGATCAGCACGTCGGCCTGCTCCAGACCACGGAGGACAGCCTCCCGCTGGGCGGCCAGGTCGTCGGAGGCGATGCCGAGCGAGCGCGTCGCGCAGCCGGCCTCGCGGGCCGCGGCGAGCAGGGCGTAGCGGTTCGAGTCGCGCACGCCGCCAGCGGGGCGCGGCGTCTCCGGTTCAACGATCTCGTCGCCGGTGGAGAGCACCGCCACGCGGGGCCGGCGGTACACGCGCGCGCGGGTGAGACCGAGGGCGGCCAGCAGGCCCACCTCCGGCGGGCCGATCAGGCTACCCTGCTCCAGCACCACCGCGCCGCGGGCGATGTCTTGCCCCGCGGTGTGCACGTAGTCGCCCGGGCGCACGGCGCGTTGCACGCGCAGCACGCCCTCGCGCTCCTCGGTGAACTCCACGGGGATCATGGCGTCGGCCCCGGCAGGCATGGGCGTGCCGGTCATGATCCGGGCAGCCATACCGGGGCCGATCCGCACGTCCGGGGTAGCGCCGGCGGTCAACTCGGCCACGACGCGGCGTTCGGCCAATCCATCGGCGGCCCGCAGGGCGTAGCCGTCCATCGCAGCCCGGGGGCCATCGGGCACGGCCTCGGGCGAGCGAATGGTCTCGGCCAGCACGCGCCCATCGGCGGTGAGCGCGTCAACCTCCTCGATGTCGAGGGGGGCGGCGTAGGAGAGGATCAGGCGCAGCGCCTCGTCAATGGGCGCCAGCGGATAGGGCGACTCGCGCGGCATCTCGTGCATATGTCTGCTCCAGGGCGCGTGTGGAGGCGCGAACGCTGTTTTACCGTATGTGTTCACGCCTGGGGTAACACCCGCGCCTGGAAGCGCGGGCGTCCCGCCTGCGTCGCGTCTCCGCGGGCACGCTGCCCGCGCTCCCAGGAGAAAGGCGAACACTTACATTTTAGGCATGGTTCAAAACCTGCGGTTTGCGCTTGACCGTCTGGCGGGGAGGTGGGGGGGGGGGGGGGGGGGGGGGGGGGCCCCC
>DAOTYR010000597.1:0-8700 GCA_034434655.1 Chloroflexaceae bacterium | reverse complement strand
TGGGGCCCGAAGAGAGCGGCGTGGCGAAGGAGGCCCTCGACGAGAAGTACGGGCTGATGAAGGCGGTCTTTGACTTCTTCGGCACCTTGAGCGGGATGGAGCGGGCCTGGATCGAAATTGAACCGGCCTGATCGCAGCTTCGCATCTGGAGGAAGAAGGGGTGTGGAGGAACCAGGTTCCTCCACACCCCTTATGGTTTCGCTGTCCGAACGTTCGCGGGTAACGTAGATGTGAACCGGGTCTAACCCGAATACCTTTCGAATAAGCGAATGGGGGGCTTATTGGTCTTTGAATACATACTCCGCTCTAGGCCGCGCAGGCGGCCTTCGCATCCCCTAGCCGAGGGCTTCAGCCCCACGGCTAGCCCGGCAGAGCGGATGAATTTTTCAAAGACCATCAGCCCCCGGTGGGGGAGGGCCGGAGAGGGGGTGGTTAGCTTATTTGAAACTTATGATTCGCGCATTTGCAGGACAAAGTTTCCCGAGCGCCCCGGTGGCGCACCCAAACGCGCGTAGAGGTCGGCAGGCAAGCTCAACAGCGCCAGAATCTGCTGTTGGGTATCATGTAAGGCCGAGACATGCCACTGTTCCCAGCCAACCCCCGTGACCACGGTGACGGTCAGATTGCGAAAGGCCCGGATCACCCGCTCGGTGGTCGGCTTGTCCGTTGCCTGGGTGCGGCTGGCCGGATTCAGGCCGACCAGGGTGGTCTGCTGCGCCTGCAGCGCGGCCCGCAGGCGCTGTTCGGTCAGCACCAGCACCCGCAGGGCCAGGGTCAGCAGCCAGACCAGCCCCGCGATCCGCGTCTCGTCACGGACAAACACCGGGCGGAGGCGCAGATTGCGCGTTTTGAGCCGACTGAAGCTCCGCTCGTGCACGGGTTGCTGGTGGTACGCCCGCACCAGCGCCGGGACAGCATACTGCTCCGGCGTGGTGTTGGTGACATACACCTGCCAGCCCAGCCGGTCGACCATGGCCTGCCAGGCGGCCCGATCCACCCAGATGGCACTGACGACCCAGGCCGGGCTGCCATCCGGCAGGTGCCGCGGCTCCAGCGCGGTCTGCACCACCCCCGTCAACTGGGCCTCGGCAATCCGGGTGGCGACCACCGCCGCCAGATCCGCCTCCTGGCGGTAGCGTTTGCGGCCCCGCGTGGGCGGTTGGGCCAGCTTCAGCAGATCCCGGGTCAGCCGCTCAAGGGCTTGGAGCCGCAATCGGCGCAGCCCGGCCTGATAGGCCGTTGCCCGCACGAGCAGCACCCGTTCGGTCCAGGTATGCACCTGCTGGGTGGTCGGGTCACGCCAGGTTTGCTCCCGCACGACGGGGTCCACCACGGCTTCCACCTGCACGGCGCCGGTGCGCGGGTCCACCGTTTCCAGCCGCACCCACGCTGCCGGGCGGGCCAGGGCCGTCTCCACCCAGCCGGCGATCTCGGCCGTGGCGTGGAGCGGGCGGTAGGCGCCCAGGTAGCAACTCCCACCGGCGACGATATGACCGCGGGTGGGCAGGTCGGTCATCTTGCTGTCGCCCACCACCAGCACGTCGGCGGTGCCCAGGGCCGCCACCGCCGCGTCGTAGGCGGGCGCATCCAACGGAGTATCGCTGCGGTTGCCGGCGACGGGCTGGCAGCAGATGGGCAACCCCAGCGGGTCCAGCGAGGCCAGCATGAGCTTGAACTGGCGCAGGTCCGGGCGATGCGCTTTGCTCCAGCCGTGCTGCAGCATGTGGTCCTCGGCGACGTCGTCGTGATAGACGCTGACGCTGGTGCTGTCGAGGCGCACGGTCTCGGTCGGCAGCCGGTAGACGCGCACCCAGCGCTGGAGCAGGGCCGCGTCGAGGGCCGCCTGGGTGTCTGGGTCGCCGAGCAGGGTCAGGATGCGCGCCAGCCGGTCGTCGGTGCAATCGGTGTCGCGCAGGGTGAGCCCCAACAGCCGATTGAGCGTCTGGCGGCGGTCCATCGCCCAGTCACGCACGCTGACCATAGTATGGTCGCGTTCCTGGAGGATATGGCTCAGCCAGATACTGACCACGGTGCCCACGCTGGCACCGTCCCGGTTCCCATGCGGTTGGATATGCGTGTCGATCAGATCGCGAATGCCCATATCCGTGATGATGCCGAGCAGCAGCGGCAAGCTATTGACCTGCTCGGTGGTGATGGTGAGCGCTGGTGGTGTCATGCTACCAGGGTAGCACAGCCCTGGCAGAACTTGGCACCTCAAATGCGCGAATCATAAGTTGAAACGTATTGCTTCTAAAACGCCGTCGGATACCCCGGGTATCTGGATAGATACGCATGGGATCGTGCAATATAATGCACAGCAATTGCGCGGAAATAGAGGCTTGACGCAGCGCGGCGTAGCCGCTATGATGACTTTGTGAGAGAATACACGAACATAGCGAGCGACCTATGATCGTCCACCTTTTCCCTGAACCTGTCCCCCACCGCCACCCCTACCGGCGCCTCTGTTCGTTCGCCCCCGCTTCGCTGCATGTCTACCGACGCGCGCTCATTCGCCGCATCGGCTTGCCGGCCGGCAACCGGCCGGCCGCTGTGCTCGACGCCGTCGCGCGCGCGTTGCTGCAGGCCCGCGTGTCCTGATACCCCTGAGACAAGGTTCATCCCTGCGTTACCCATGGAGGAGCGTGGGGAGGTTCTTCCTCCATGCGTTGCATTGCCATGCGGGTGTTTCCCCCTGCGTTGTACCTGTTCACACCTGGGGGAACCCGCGCGCCTGGGAGAGGGCGTCGCGCCCGCGACGCGTGTCCGCGGGCAAGCTGCCCATGCTCCCGGGAGACATGTGAACGCTTCCCCTGCGTTATCCATGGCGGGGCGCGGGGAGGCTGCGCCTCCCTGCGCCCCGCCACTGCGCACATCACTGCGCTCAGCTTGCCGCACCAAGCACCATCTCAGCCGAAATGGCATGCATACACTCGGGACCGGCGGTGCCCCGTGGGCAGCGATTGATGTTATGGCACGGGCTGCAGGCCAACCCGGCCCGCAGCACGCGATGGCGCGCCGGGTCGCCCCACGGCCCGAACCGCTCCGGATCGGTGGGGCCAAAGAGGTGCACCGTCGGCGCCCCCTGGCTCACGGCGAGATGCAGCGGCCCGCTGTCAACCCCCAGCACCAGGGCGGCCCGCGCGAAGAGGGCCGCCAGTTGACCGATGCTGGTCGCGCCCACCAGTTCCAGGGGCTGGTGGCGCATGGCGCCGGCTACCTGGCGCACCAGAGCCTCCTCCCCAGGGCCGCCGGTCAGCAGCACCCGCGCGCCGGGGCGCGCAGCCAGCGCATCGCCCACCACTGCCCAGCGTTCAGCCGGCCAGAGCTTGGTCACCCCGGCAGTGCCGGGGTGGACAATCACCAGGGTTTCGTCAGGCGCAAGGTGGGCCGCGATCCAGGCGTCGGCCCAGGCCCGTTCGGCGGGGGTAGGCGCAAAACGCAGCGGCGGCGTTCCAGGATGCGCAGGTAACCCCACGCCGGCGAGCCGGGCCACCACCTCGAGGGCCTGCCGGGCCACGTGTTGGCGCCGGTCGCAGGGCAGCGCCTCGCTGAGCAGCGGCGCGCAGAGAGGCGAGGCATGGCCGACGCGCCTGGGAATGCCCGCCAGCAGGGCCATCAGCGCCCCCCACCAGTGGTCGTCGCGGAGGATCAACGCGGCGTCGTAGCCTTCGCGGCGCAGCAGCGCGGCGTACCGGAGCAGCGTCAGGTAGGGTTGCCGCCGGTGGCGCCGGCGCGCGGCGTCGCGCTCGAAGCCCGGAAAGGGCAACACCCCCAGCGTATCCACTTCGGGCAACCCCTGCCACATCCGCCGGGACCAGGGGCCGACCAGGGCGCCGATGTGGGCCTCGGGCAAAGCGGCGCGGAGGGCCTGGAGGGCCGGTGTCGCCAGGAGCAGGTCCCCCAGGTGGTCAGGCTTGATCACGACGACGCGACGCGGCGGGCCGACCCTGGCCCGCCGCGTCCACGGCCGCGCAAGGAGCGCCACCAGGCGCAGGACGAACAGCTTCATCCTCAGAACAGCATCGCCCCGGCCTCGCGGGCGAGTTGCCGCAGGCGTTCGGCTCCGGCAGTGTTGGCGCGCCGCTCTTCCTGAGAGGCCAGTTCATTGAGTTTCGTGACCAGTTCAGGGGTGATTCTGGCCACGTTCTTGCGCAGCAGGGCCGTGGCTTCTTTTGGCGTCTCGGCGAGGAGCAGTTCATTGATGAACCGCTCTTCGGGCGAGAGCCGGCTCTGAATGATCTCGACCGCCACCGCGGCGAGGTCGTCCAGACGCCGCGCCAGGTCCTCGCGTCCGGAGCGCTGAGCGGCTGCGGCATTGGCCGAGAGCGCGATCAAGAAGCCGTCGTCCACTCGCTCGGCCCGCTCGTGGAGCGCGGCGAGCGGGTCGGGCGCTTCGAGCACCTCGGCGAGCAGGGCGTTGCCGGCCTCGAACTCCGCCTGCGCCTGGCGGTCCAACTCCTCCACCAGGGCCAGGATGCGCGCGCGACGCTCCGTCAGGCGCGCCGCCTCCCCGGTCTGGCCAGCGGCCTGTGCCGCCTCGATGCGCCCGGTCCATGCCTGGAAGAAGCTATAGTCAATCACCGGGCGCAGCTCGGCCACGGCCTGCTCAAGCTGGTCATCGGGGACGGCCAGCAGTCGTTCGAGGGCCTGGCGCACCTCTTCGGCGGCGGCCTCTTCCCCGGCTTCGCCCACCAGTTGGTCGAGACGTTCACGCACCCGCAGCAGCAACTCCCGCGACTCTGCCTGCGAGTCGGGCACCGCTTGCAGGAAGGCCTCGAGGGTGGCGAAGAACTCCGGGGTCAACTCGGCGCGCCGTTCGGCAACGAGGGCGTTGAAACGCCCTTCATCGTTCACCGTGGTGGCCAGTTCACTGATCAGATCCACATAGGCCCGCTGGCGTTCCAGGGTCTCACGGCTGACGCCATCGGCTTCGAGAATGGCATCGAGGAGCGACGGCAGCGTCAGGAAGCGACGCGGCGCCAGCAGGTAGGCCCGGGGAGCATCGGCGGGCAGCGAACGGATCAAGAAACCGGTCGCCTCGCCGATGAAGCGCTCTTGCTCCTCCGGGCGGGCGTTCAACTCCTGAGGAAAGTAAACCAGGCAGAGTTGCTTGCGCGCGTCGTGGTAGATCAACGGCGCGCCGAGCATGGCCCCCGCGCCACAGTTCGGGCAGACGGCCACGTTAAGCTGGCCGCTGAGCAGGGCCACCTTGAGGGCAGGCTGGTCGGTGGCGTCAACCAGCGTGTAGATATTCGCGCGAAAGGGAGTGCCACAGGCGGGGCAGGTGATCTGAACGGGCTGAGGGGCAACGGCAGGCATACACTCTCTCTCCCTGAGGCGAAGGGCAGCAGGCAGACCGCTCCACTCACTGGCCCCGCATCTTCTCCCACGAGCAAGGGCGCGGGAAAATCCAGTTTCCCCGCATCCCTGCAACCGGCGATGTTCACATCCGCAATGCTGATTATAACAAACCCTTTGTGATCGTGTGTAGCGCCCCTCGCGCGGGGTGTGACGAAAGATCTTGCACGGTGCCTGGTTCTGCAGGCCACCTGCGTGAACATAAGCTCTCGGCGAGGGGGGTGGGGAAACCCGGTTTCCCCCATCCCCCCGCCCGCGGGAGGGTGTGGGAGGGCTTTGCCCTCAAGCAGGGGGCTGGGGGAACCTGGTTCCCCCGTCCCCCCGCCCGCGGGAGGGTGTGGGAGGGCGCAGCCCGCGCGCAGGGGGCTGGGGAAACCGGGTTTCCCCAGCCCCCCACCCGGTGGGAGGGTTTGGGAGGGCTTCGCCCTCCCAGGAGCAACCTATGGTCATCCTGTCGGGGTGCGGCGGAGCCGCATGGACGACTGATGCGCCGCCCGCCTCCAGCGGGGGGATCGGGGTGGCCATTACCTGGCGCGACCGATCACCGCGTACAGCGGATCGCTGAGCCAGCGGCGCGGTGAGCGGTCAAGGAAGCGAATATCGGTGAAACATTCCGCCAGTTGAAAATAGCGCTGCACCAACTGGGCGTGCTGCCGGTCGCCGGTCGAAACCCAGATTCGCACCGCCTTGCTGGGGAAACACCGGTTCGAGAAGGTAACGATGAACGGCGCGCCGGGGCTGAGCACGCGCCCCACTTCGGCGAAGACGGCGACCGGATGGACCAGGTACTGCACCGACACGGTGCAGACGGCCCCGTCGAACGAGGCGTCGGCGAAGGGCAGGGTGGGGTTCTGGTTGAGATCGTGAACCAGATACTCGTCGAGTTGCTGATTGAGCCGGAGTTCCTCGGCGTTCAACCCCAGGCCCACCACATGGGCATAGCGCACCTCTGGCGGCAGGTGGCTGAGATAGCTGCTCATCAGGTCGAGCAGGCGTCCCCCTGGGGGCAGTTCCTCGCGGAACAACTGGGTCACGGCGGCGCAGGCGGCCTCATCAATATGCGCCGTCAGCCGGGGATAGGTGTAAAAGAGCCGATCATCGCTCTCATCGTAGCGCGCGAAATAACTTCGGGGAAACTGATGCTCCCGGCGCACGGCATCTCCTTCGTACGGTTCCAGGCGACCTGTTCGGGCGTCAGCGCGACCTCGACGCGTCCAGATACATGGGGGCAAAGCCAACCCTACCGGGAGGGCGAAGCTCTCCCGGCAACCTTCTTCGCATAGCGGCGTGATGCGGCAAGAATCCTGTTATAGTATAGGCCGACTTTCGATCGCGGCGCAAGGGAGGCGCCACTGCCAGGCAGGGCGTATGCAACGTCGCCGGCTGCGCCGGAACCTCACCCCCGCCAATCACCCGCTCCAACGATGGGCCGGGGCGTGGGGAAACCCGGTTTCCCCGACGATGTCGGCCGCTTTGCGGCCCCAGAGTACCGAGGCGAGAAAGCGTATGCGCGCAATTCAAGTTCATGAGACCGGCGGGCCGGACGTGTTACGCTACGAGGAGGCGCCGATTCCCGAACCCGCACCCGACCAGTTACGCATCAAGGTGGTCGCCACCGGGCTGAACTACATTGAGACCTACCAGCGCACCGGGTTGTACAAACTGCCGCTGCCGTTCATCCCCGGTTCGGAGTTCGCCGGAATTGTGGACGCGGTGGGCGCCGAGGCGCAGGGGTGGAGCGTGGGCGAGCGGGTGGCAACCGCCTCGGGCATTGGCGGCTACGCCGAGTATGCCCTGGCGCCAGCGGCAAAAGTGGTGCGCGTGCCCGAGGCCATTGACCTGAAACTCGCCGCGGCGGTGATGTTGCAGGGCGCCACGGCCCACTACCTGACCCACAGCACCTATCCGCTGAAAGCCGGCGAGACCTGTGTGGTGACGGCGGCGGCAGGGGGCGTGGGCCTGCTGCTGGTGCAAATGGCCAGACGCCTGGGCGCGCGGGTGATCGGGCTGGTTTCAACCGAGGCCAAGGCGGCCCTGGCCCGCGAGGCCGGCGCCGACGAAGTTATCCTGTACACTCAGGAACGTTTCGACCAGCGCGTTCGCGCCGTGACCGGCGGGCGCGGGGCGGACGTCGTCTACGACTCGGTCGGGCGGAGCACCTGGGAGCAGAGCCTTGACAGCCTGCGCCCGCGGGGCTACGCGGTCTTCTTCGGCAACGCCAGCGGCCCCGTGCCGCCGATCGAGCCCCTGCTGCTGAGCATGAAAGGCTCGCTCTATCTCACCCGGCCCACGCTGGCAAACTACATCGCCACCCCCGAGGAACTGGCCTGGCGCGCCGGCGACCTGTTCGCCTGGATGGCCTCGGGCGCCTTGCGGGTGCGCGTGGAGCGCGAATACCCCCTGTCCGAGGCCGCCGAGGCCCACCGGGCCCTGGAGGGTCGCCAGACGACCGGGAAGGTGTTGATCGTTCCTTAGGACCGGACGTAGGCGGTGGCCGGGAGGCCGGGCGAAAGGGCCACTGCGCTCCCTGTCGGGAGGCGAGCGCGTCATTCCTGTTCGTGAGAGGGGGGACACTAGCCCGTGAGGGGCTGCGCCGCATACCAATGGGATGACCATAGGTTATTCCTGGGGGGCTGCGCCCTCCCGAAGCCTCCCGCGGGCGGAGTGTGGGGAAACCCGGGTTCCCCATCCCTCTGCGTGCGGGCCAGGCCCTCCCAAACCCTCCTGCGGGCGGGGGATGGAGGAACCTGGTCCCCCCATGGTCACGTGAGACGGTCATGCGCATGGCGCCCAACGCCCAATGACCATGACCTGGGAGCGCGGGCGCCGTGCCCGCGCCACGGCGCCGCGGGCACGGCGCCGGCCCCCTCCCGGACCCTCCCCCGCCGAGGGCGGGCACCCGGCGCCTCCCTCCAGCGGGGGGAGGCTGGGAGGGGGGCTGAACGCGGCGAACGTTTTTCACCTCAGCCGTCCATGCGGCTCCGCCGCACCCCGACGGGATGAACATCCTTCCTGGGAGGGCTTCGCCCTCCCACAGACCCTCCACCGGGTGGGGGGATGGGGAAACCAGGTTTTCCCACACCCTGCTTGCGAGCGACGTCCACCTCCCCATGCCCCCCCCATATCAGCCATCCATGCGGCTTCGCCGCACAACGCCGCAATGAACATAAGGTTGTTTCTGGGAGATCGAAGCCCTCCCAGACCCTCCCGCGGGCGGGGGCGTGGGGAAACCGGGGTTCCCTGGCGATGAACATGATCGCGCGGGCGTCCCGCCCGCATCGCGTCTCCGCGGGCACGGTGACCGCCCCGTCCCCGACCCTCCCCCGCTGGGGGCGGGCACCC
>DAOTYR010000596.1:0-6674 GCA_034434655.1 Chloroflexaceae bacterium | reverse complement strand
TGGGGCCCGAAGAGAGCGGCGTGGCGAAGGAGGCCCTCGACGAGAAGTACGGGCTGATGAAGGCGGTCTTTGACTTCTTCGGCACCTTGAGCGGGATGGAGCGGGCCTGGATCGAAATTGAACCGGCCTGATCGCAGTTTCGCGTCTGGAAGAAGAAGGGGTGTGGAGGAACCAGGTTCCCCCACACCCCTTATGGTTTCGCTGTGCGAACGTTCGTGGGTAACGTAGATGTGAACCGGGTCTAACCCGAATACCTTTCGAATAAGCGAATGGGGCGCTTCAGCCCCCGGTGGGGGAGGTCCGGAGAGAGGGTGGTCAGCTTATTTGAAACGTATCGGGTCTAACCCCGACTAATCCGGCTGGGTGGACAGTTCGGTGCCGGCGACCCACCCCTCGCGGCCGTCGCCGGTGCGGATGCGCCACCAGGGGTAGTTATCCTTCTGCACGGGGCCTTCCAGCAGGGTCATCGAGGTGCCGGGAGGCAGGCCGGCAAAGGCGTTGGTGTCGAGACCGGGGCCGCTGCGGAGCCGCAGGTTCTGGCCGCCGGCCTTGCGCACGTAGGCGGTAACCCCCACGGCCAACCCGCCCGGCGCGCTGGCCGCCGCAGGCGCGCCGCCGAGCATCTCGCCGGCCTTGGCCGCCACCCCGGCGACGGCGGCGCTGGCGGCGGCGGCAGCCTCCTGCTGGGCCCTGGCCGCCTCAGCCTGCAGCCGGGCCATTTCCGCCTGCATCTTCTGCATTTGCGCCTGGGCCTCAGCGAGGGCCTTCTCGGCAGCATCGCCAGAACTGGCCTCCTTCTTTGCCGCCTCGAGTTGCTTCTGCAGATCGGCGATCTCCTTGCCCTTCTGCGCGAGTTGATCGCTCATCTGGCGCATGGCCTGGGCGGCCTGCTCTTGCTGGGCCTTCGCCTTTTCCTCTTCTTCTTTCTTCTTGCCACCGCCAAACAACCCCATGGGATCGCTCCTTCCTGCTACTGGCCTGCATACACGATGATGCGGAGCCGGTTGTTCGCGGGGACGGCGAAGCCCTCCCACGCCGCCTCCGCTTGAGGACTTCGTCCTCCGACATCCTCATCGGTGGGTCAAACCCGCTTGCGCCTTCCTCAGATTACAGGAGGTACGCGGTCGCCTCAGAGCAGGGGCGCTGCCGACGGTTTGTCCGGCCTTCCGGCCGCTGCGGTCGGGCAACATGGGACATGGGGAGGCGCAGCCTCCTCGCACCCCTCCAGCGCGTACCTCTTGTCATAGTAAAGACTGCTTTCGGCAGGCGCCGGTCACAGGCCTAGCGGCTTCGCGAGGCGAGAAAATCAATCACGTCAATCTTCGTCACGATCCCCACAACGCGACCCTCGTCCACTACCACCGCGGCATTACTGCGTCCGAAGAGCGAGGTCAACTCCTCCAGCGGGGTATCGGAGGTAACCGTAGCAACCTCGTGGGTGTGGACGCTTTCGATAGTATGCTCCATCGAACCGCCGTTCACCAGATAATCGAGGAGATCGCTCTCGCTGATGATCCCGTGCAGGCCCCCCTGCCGGTCGAGGACCGGCAACTGCGAGATCCCGTGGGTCTTCATCTGGCGTATGGCGGCGGCGACGGTGGTGGTTTCATCGGCGGCGATCAAGGCCCCGGCGCGGTCAGCGAGCATATCGCCGACGGTAGCGTCTTCTAGAAAGCCGTTCTCGCGCATCCAGGTGTCGTCGAAGATCTTGCTCAGGTAGCGGCTGCCACTATCGGGGAGCAGCACGACGACCAGATCCTCCTCGGTGAGGTGCTCGGCGGCGGGCGAGCGCAGCCAGCGCAAGGCCCCGGCGACCGCCAGACCGCACGATCCGCCACAGAAGATACCCTCCTCGCGCACCAGGCGCCGGGTCATCAGAAAGCTCTCGCGATCACTTACCTGCACCACATTATCCACCACGCTGAAATCCATCGTGGCGGGAAGGAAATCTTCACCCACCCCCTCGACTTTGTAGCCATGGACCTGCCCGGGCTGGCCGGTGCGGAAGTACTCGGTGTAGAGCGAACCGACCGGGTCAATGCCTACCACCTTGACGGCAGGGTTACGCTCCTTGAGGTACCTGCCAGTGCCACTGATCGTTCCGCCGGTGCCCATCCCGGCAACGAACACACTGACGCGCCCGGCGGTCTGCCGCCAGATCTCGGGACCCGTGGAGCGGTAGTGGGCCTCGGGGTTGGCCGGGTTCCAGTACTGGCCGGCGAGGATGGCATTGGGCGTCTCCTCGGCCAGGCGCCGCGAGACCGAGTAGTAGGAGCGCGGATCGTCGGGTTCAACAGCGGTGGGGGTAATCACCACGCGGGCGCCAAAGGCGCGCAGGGCGCGGATCTTCTCCTCGCTCATCTTATCTGGCATCACAAAGATGCACTTGTAGCCCTTGATCGCGGCGGCTATCGCCAGGCCCATCCCGGTGTTGCCGCTGGTCGGCTCCACGATTGTGCCCCCGGGCTTCAATAAACCGCGCCGCTCCGCGTCCTCGATCATGGCGATGCCGATACGATCTTTGACGCTGCCGCCGGGGTTGAGAAACTCGACCTTCACCGCGACGGTCGGTTTGATGCCGCGGGCCAGTTTGTTCAGACGCACCAGGGGCGTATCGCCGATCGTATCGAGAATGGTAGAGTGGATGGAAAGCGTGGCGGGGGGCGAGTCAGAGGCGGCTGTTGCGGTCACGGAACCCTCCTTGAGCCTGTCGGGATGGCCCGGGCGGGCCATCCACCCTTGTCGTGGCGCTCCATTGCGCCGTAAGGCATCGTTGCGTCGCAGGACATCTTGTGCCCGCCCGTCAGGATCGGGTATAATATAGCACAATAGGTAAAATAACGCTTGAAGTAGCTACAGGCGCGCCCGTTGAGTGCTGCTGAAACCCTGCAACTGATCGCCCGGGAAGTCCAGACCTGCACGCGCTGCCCGCTGCACATCGGGCGCACGCATGCCGTTCCAGGTGAAGGACCGCCGGACGCCAGGATCATGTTCATCGGTGAAGGTCCCGGCTATCACGAGGATCGCCGCGGGCGTCCCTTCGTGGGGCCGGCGGGCCAGTTGCTCGATGAACTGCTCGCGATGGCCGGGTTGCGGCGCAACGAGGTGTTCATCGGCAACGTGATCAAGTGCCGCCCGCCCCAGAACCGCGACCCGCAGCCCGACGAGATCAGCACCTGCACCCAGGCGTTCCTGTTCCGCCAGATCGAGGCGATCCAGCCGCGCGTCATTGTCACGCTCGGCCGTTTTTCGATGAACCTGTTTTTGCCGGGTGAGAAAATCTCGCGTATCCATGGCCAGCCACGCGAGGTGGATGGGCGGCTGATCGTGCCGATGATCCACCCGGCGGCGGCGCTGCACCAGCCACAGAACCGCCCGTTGATCGAGGCTGACTTCCGGCGGCTGCCGGAGATTCTGGCCAGGGCCGAACACGAAGCTGCGGCGAAGCTGTCGGCGGCCTCGTCCCGCGACGAGGAGCCGCCACTGGAACAACTGAGCCTCTTTTGAGTCCTGAGTATCAGGATTCTGCTTATCGCCCGTGTTGAGTATGAAAACCTACCGTCTCTCCGCCGCAGGCAGGCGCAATGTGCTGGTGCTGCTCGTCGCGGCGCTGCTGATCTGGGTGTTCGCGTTCTGGAGTTTTGCGAGCACCCTGCGGATCAGCTATAACCCTGTGCGATTCTGGGCCAGCCTCCAGGAGAGCCTGGCCCAGGGTTTGAGCGCTGGTCAGGTCGTGCCGGCGCTCCTGATGCTGGTGCTGATCGTCGCCACCCCGCTGCTGATCTGGGCGCTCCTGGCGGAGTGGGCCGCGGCATATACGCCTACCCCTGATGGGCTACGCTTCGAGACCCTGGGGGTCAGGGTTGTCTGTCCGTGGCATTGCGTCCGCGGCATGCGCCCGGTTGACGCTGATGCCGACGAACCTTTCGATGAACTGCTGCTCGACAGCGATCCGGCCACGCAGACTGGCCATCCTTTGACGCGCTTCCTTCATCGCCAGGCGTGGGGCGCCGATCGCCTGCCGATCTACCCTGACCTGGAAGAACGCGACGAACTGCTTGCCGCGATCCGTGGCGCGCTCGAGGCAGCCTCCCGGGCCGAGCGCGCCTCCGCGCCAGCATAACCGGTTCGGTGAATCGAGGCGCCTGCCACCGCGGCGCCTCTCTTGCATACCCGGCTTTCGGCCACGGGCCCGCAGGCGCGCTGCCTGGCGTGGCCTGGCCGGCAATGAGCGCGCCTGCCCGCCGCTCGTGACAATTCAGAAAGGAGATGAAGCCCCCTTCTGGCCAACGCTGCCAGTGCTTCGGCTTCAACCAAGACCTATGGCAAAACAGAGAGTGCGCACGATCCCCCTCGGCGGCGCCGGTGAAGTCGGGCGAAACATGTGGGTCGTTGAGTACGGCGATGAGATCCTCATCCTCGATTGCGGCGTCATGTTCCCCGAAGCCGAAATGCTTGGCGTTGATCTGGTGCTGCCTGATATCTCCTACCTGCGTGAAAAGATTGATAAAATCAAAGGCATCCTGCTGACCCACGGCCACGAGGATCATATCGGCGCCGTCCCGCACCTCATCGCCGACCTGGGGTTTCCGCCGATCTTCGGCACCCGGTTGACCCACGGCCTGCTCGGCAATAAGCTGAAGGAACACCGCCTCCTGGATAAGGTCACGCAGGTGGTGATCAATGACACCGACCCGTTCCAGGTCGGCTCCTTCACCGTCGAACCGTTCCATATCGCCCACTCGATCCCCGATGCGGTGGGCTTCGCGATTAACCTTCCCCCTGGCCTGGTGGTGTACCTGACCGATTGGAAGCTCGACCATACCCCGGTTGATGGCAAACCTACCGATATCCAGAAGATCGCCGAACTGGGCCAGCGTAAGCCGCTGGCGCTGATTACCGACTGCGTGCGGGTCGAGTCGAAAGGCTATACCCCCTCCGAGCAGACCGTCGGCGAAGCCTTCGATAATATCTTCGCCATCGCCCCCGGGCGCATCATCGTGGCGACCTTCGCTTCCAACATTAGCCGCGTCCAGCAAGTCATCGACTCGGCTGAAGCCTACGGGCGCAAGGTGCTGATCGCCGGTCGCAGCATGGAGAATAACTCGCGCATTGCCTTTGAGATCGGCTTCCTGCGCGCCGAGCCGGGCACGCTTATCCGGCCCAATGAACTGGCGGCCTATCCCGATGATCAGATCGCCGTGATCTGTACCGGTTCGCAGGGTGAGCCGATGGCCGCCCTCAACCGCATGGCCAACCGCGACTATCCCCACCTGAAGATCAAACCAGGCGATACGGTGGTGGTCTCGGCCACCCCCATTCCTGGCAATGAGGTCAGTGTGGGCCGGGTTATCAATAATCTGTTCAAACTCGGCGCCGAGGTGATCTATGGTGGCCAGGCCAATGTGCACGTCTCCGGCCACGCCGCCCAGGAGGAACTGAAACTGATCCTCTCCTTGCTGCGCCCGGAGTTCGTAGTGCCGTTCCATGGCGATTATCGCCATATGGTGCTCTATCGCAAGATGGCCGTTGGTATGGGCGCTGGCTATACGAACGACAATGTGCTCATTCCCGAGGGCGGCACGATTATGGAGTTCGCCCGCGGCTTCGGCAAGGTCACCGGCAAGGCGCCCGTCGGGTACATCTATGTGGACGGAACGACCGTCGGCGATGTGGGCAATGTGGTGGTGCGCGACCGGCAGATGCTCGCGAAAGATGGCATGCTGATCGTCGTCGTGGGCATCGATAGCGCTACCGGCGAACTGGTCTCCGGTCCCGATGTGGTTTCGCGAGGTTTTGTGTATATGCGCCAGAGCCAGGATCTCGTCGAGGCGACGAAAGAAGCCGTCCGGGCCGCGCTCACCACGCGGAACGGCGTGGTGAGCGGGGCGGGCGTGGACGCGAGTTTCATCAACCGGAAGATCAAGGACGTGGTGAGCGAGTTTCTCTACCGCGAGACGAAGCGGCGCCCCATGGTGCTGCCCATGGTGATGGAGGTGTGAGCGCACACGCTCCTGGCAATGGCCTGCGGAGGGGTCACAGACCCCTCCGCAGTCTTTTTTACCCCAGCCCTCCATGCGGCTCCGCCGCACAACGACGGATAGGGTGTTCCTGGGAGGGCGCAGCCCTCCCAAACCCTCCCACCGGGTGGGGGGATGGGGAAACCCGGTTTCCCCATCCCCCTCGCCGAGGGTATATGTTCACGTGAGACGGTCATGCGCATGGCGCACCACGCCGCGATGACCATGCCCTGGGAGCGCGGGCGTCCCGCCCGCGCCACGGCGCCGCGGGCACGGCGCCGGCCCCCTCCCTGACCCTCTCCCACTGGGGGCAGGAACCCGGCTCCTCCCCCCAGCGGGGGGAGGCTGGGAGGGGGGCGGAATGCTGCGAACGATGGTCACCTCAGTCGTCCGTGCGGCTCCGCCGCACCACGCCGCAATGAACTTAGGTTGTTCCTGGGAGGGCTTCGCCCTCCCACACCCTCCCGCGGGCGGGGGCATGGGGGAACCGGGTTCCCCCATGTCCCTGTGGATTGACGATGAAGCATCCCAACGTCTACCTGATCGGCCTGACCGGCGGCATCGCCTGTGGCAAGAGCACCGTGCTGGCGATGCTCGCCAATCTGGGCGCGCGCACCATTGACGCCGACCGCGTGACCCACGCGTTGCAGGCCC
>DAOTYR010000595.1:0-19627 GCA_034434655.1 Chloroflexaceae bacterium | reverse complement strand
AAACCCTCCCGCGGGCGGAGGTATGGGGAAACCGGGTTTCCCCATAGCCCTGCTTGAGGGCCAGGCCCTCCCGCGGGCAGGGGCGTGCGGAAACCCGGTTTCCCCACACCCCTGCTCCAGCAGCCTATGTTCACGTTACGAAGCGCTCCAGCGCTCACGAGCGCGCGGCGTCTCGTATGATACATTGGTAGAGACGGACGATCCGTCCGGTGGCCCCCCACCGGCCCCGTGGCGCGTCGCCCGCCCCGCAGTTGCGCCTTCCTTACCCGGCGTGAAGATTCCCTCCCCCGAGGGGGCGCGGCGCGGGTGTACGATCGCCGGTATCCGGCCCCGAATGCCGGCTCGCTGCGCATGCTTAAGGAGGCAGCAATGCGAATCGTCGTGCTCACGACCCAGGATAATTACACCGTCGGGCTGCGGGCGGCCGCCGCCGCCATGCAGCGCGACCATGGCGTGCCGGTCACCATCAATGTCTACACCGGCGCGGATCTGGGCGACCCGGCCCGCCTCGCCGAGGTGCGCGACGAGGTGGCCCGCGCCGATTTCGTGCTCGGCGCGATGCTCTTTGGCGAAACCTATGTGCGCCCGCTGGAACCGATTCTCGCCGGGGCTGCCTGCCCGGTGGCCGTGATTATGAGCAACCCGACCCTGGCGCGGCTGACGCGCATGGGTAAGTTCACCCTCGGCGGCCAGGGCGCCGAAGGCGGCCACGACGGGATCATGCAGGCCCTCAAGCCCAGGCACGGCCACGGCGAAGTGTCGCGCCAGCTCGCCATGGTCAAGGGGCTGACGAAGATCCTGAAGTTCCTGCCCGGGCGCTTCCGCGACCTGCACAGCTTCATCAGCCTGCACCAGTACTGGGTCAACAACAGCCCCGAGAACCTGCAACGCATGCTCTGCCTGATCGGCGAGCGCTACGTGCCCGAACTGGGGGGCCGCCTGCCCGTGCGCGACGCCGACCTCTACCCCGACGTGGCCCTCTGGCACCCCGACGCGCCGGCGCCCTTCGCCGACCTGAAGAGCTACGAGAAGTGGCAGCGCAAACGCCGCCTGCGGCTCGACCGGGGGGTGGTGGGGCTGCTCTCGCTGCGGGTGATCACCCTTGGCAACAACGTGGCCCACCTGGGCGCCCTGGTCCACGCGCTGGAGGCGCGCGGGCTGGAGGCGCGCCTGGCCTACACCGCCACCCTGGATAACCGCCCGGCTCTCGATGCGTTCTTCAAGGACGCCCAGGGCCAGCCGACCATTGATCTGCTGCTCACTACCTCGGGCTTCGCCCTGGCCGGCGGCATGGCTCAGAGCCGCCCCGAGGAGGCCCGCGTGGCCCTGGAGGCGCTCAACGCGCCCTTCCTCCAGGCCATTCCCCTGGTCTTCCAGCGGGTCGAGGAGTGGCAGCGCGATGAACGCGGCCTGAACCCGATGCACATCGCCATGAACGTGGCCCTGGCCGAACTCGAAGGCGCGACCGAGCCGCTGGTCTATGGCGGCCCCTCGGGCGATAGCGGGGTGGCCGTGCCGGTGCCCGAGCAGATCGAGCGCCTGGCCGACCGCGTGGCCCGCCGCGTGGCCCTGCGCCGCAAGGCCAACGCCGAGAAGCGCGTCGCCCTGGTGCTCTTCAACTTTCCGCCCAATATGGGAAGCATCGGCACCGCCGCCTACCTTGACGTGTTCGCCAGCCTCTACCGACTGCTTGGCGAACTGAAGGCCGCCGGCTACCAGGTGGAACTACCGGCCAGCGCCGAGGCCCTGCGGCAGATGGTGGTCGAAGGCAACGCGCTGATCAACGGGACCGACGCCAACGTCGCGGCCCATCTGAGCGTCGAGGAGTACCGCCGGCTCTTCCCCGCCTACACCGAGATCGAACCCTTCTGGGGGCCGGCGCCGGGCGACCTGCTGAGCGATGGCCGGCGCTTCCAGATCCTGGGGCGCCAGTTGGGCAACGTGTTCATCGGCGTGCAACCCACCTTCGGCTACGAGCGCGACCCCATGCGCCTGCTCATGGCCCGCGACGCCGCCCCGCACCACGGCTTCGCCGCATTTTACACCTGGATCGACCGGGTCTTCGCCGCCGACGCGGTGGTGCATATCGGCACCCACGGCGCGCTGGAGTTCATGCCCGGCAAGCAGGCCGGCCTGGGGCCGACGTGCTGGCCGGCCCGGCTCCTCGGCGGGCTGCCCAACATCTACTACTACTGCGTCAACAACCCCAGCGAGGGCACCATCGCCAGGCGACGCGGCGCGGCCACGCTGGTCAGCTACCTGGTGCCGCCCGTGCAGCACGCCGGGCTGTACAAGGGCCTGCGCCAGTTGAAGGACAGCATCGAGCAGTACCGCCAGCGTCCCGATCCCGGCCTGCTGGAAACGATTGACGCCCTGGCGCAACAGGTGGGCCTGGGTCCGGCCGGCGGCGCCGCGACCGAGAACCAGGGCGCCACGCCGGACGGCGAGGCCGCCGAGGGCTACCTGGCGCGCCTGAGCCACGAACTGCTGCAGATCGAGCAGCGCCTCATCCCGGTCGGGCTGCACGTCCTGGGGCGGCCGCCCGAGGCCGAGGAGTTGACCGACATTCTCACCCTGGTGGCGGCCTTCCAGCGCCCCGTTGCCGGCGCGCCGACGCTTCCCGAGCGCGTCGCCGCCAGGATGGGGCTGGACTACGCCGCCCTGCGCCGCGCCATAGCCAGCGATCCCCAGGCCCAGGAACAGTGGCGGGCCATCGAGGATCGCTGCCGCGCCGCCGTGCGCCGCATGGTCGAGGGCGGTCCGCTCGAAGTGGAAGGGGTGGACGCCGGTGAACTGGCCCCGCTGGCGAACTTCCTGCAAGACTTGCTCGCCCGGCTGCGCACCGACAATGAAGTGCGCGGGCTGCTCAACGCCCTCGCCGGCGGCTACACTCCGCCCTCCGGCGGGAACGACGTGGTGCGCGACCCCTCGGTGGTTCCCACCGGGCGCAACCTCCACGGCCTCGACCCCTACCGGATGCCGAACGAAGCCGCCCAGAGCGAAGGGGCCGCCTGCGTGCGCGAACTGCTGGCGCGCCTGGCCGCCGAGCAGGGCGCGCTGCCCGAAACGGTGGCCATGGTGCTCTGGGGCACCGACAACATCAAGACCGGCGGCGAAGGGGTGGCCCAGGCCCTCGCCCTCCTCGGCGCCCGCGCCGTCACCGACGAACTCGGCAAGGTCTCCGATGTGGCCCTCATCCCCCTGGCCGAGCTGGGCCGCCCGCGAGTGGACGTGGTCTGCACGGTGAGTGGCATTTTCCGCGACCTGATGGCGCACCAGGCCATGCTCATCGACAGGGCCGCCCGGCTCGCCGCCTGCGCCGACGAGCCGCTCGAAGCCAACTTCGTGCGCAAGCATGCCCTGGACCTGGCCGCGTCGCTGGGCATCAGCCTCGAAGAAGCCGCGGCGCGGGTCTTCTCCAACGCCCCCGGCTCCTACGGGGCCAACGTCAACCACATGGTCGAACAAAGCACCTGGCAGGACGACCAGGAGCTAGGCGAGGTCTTCATGAACCGCAAAGGCTTCGCCATGACCCCTGGCGGCGAGTGGCGCGAGGCGCGGCCCCTGCTGGAGGGCGTGCTGGCCACCGTCGAAGCCACCTTCCAGAACGTGGACAGCGTCGAGACCGGCATCTCCGACGTTGATCACTACTACGAGTACCTGGGCGGCGTCACCAAGAGCGTGGAGCGCCTGCGTGGCGCGCGGCCCACGGTGATGGTCGCCGAGGTCGAGGCGCTCAGCGGGGCCAGCGGCGGCCGGGTGCGCTCGCTGGAGCAGATGGTGCGCCTGGAGAGCCGCGCCAAGTTGCTCAACCCGAAGTGGTTCGAGGGCATGCTCGTCCACGGTTACGAAGGCGTGCACGAGATCGAAGTGCGCGTCAGCAACACCTACGGCTGGAGCGCCACCGCCGGCGCCGTGGACGGCTGGGTGTACCAGGGCGTCGCCGAGACCTACCTGCTCGACGAGGCCATGCGCGAGCGGCTGGCCCGGCTCAACCCCCACGCCACGGCAGGCATGGCCCGCCGGCTGCTCGAAGCCTGCGAACGGGGCTTCTGGGAGGCCGACGAAGAGACTCTCGAACGGCTGCGCGGCATCTACGCCGACCTGGAGGACCGCCTGGAGGGGGTGACGGGGTAGGGTGGCGTCGAGGTCAGGGCACAATACGCGCTGACCGTTCGTCCATCAAGCCAAACCGGCTGAGGAGGCGACCCCGCGCAGCGCGGAAGAGTGCGAGCGCCTCCTCAGGGCATTGCCTCCGGGGCATGTGCGCGGAGGCGTATTGTCTCGAGACCCTGGCGCGCCGCCTGTGCGACGGGGGCTTCTTCGTCGGTGCTGAATTCGCGAAAGAGCGGCTCCAGGCGCATATCCCCTATGTCTGCCAGGATGGTCAGCACGAGTGGCAGGTTTTCTCGTTTGCGGACCGCGTCAAGCAGCAGGGGTAGCGACCGCCCATCGCCCTGGACGAGGAACATCCCGGCCAGTTCACGGACCGTCACATCCGTGGAGCTGAGCGCACGCACCAGTGCCCAACCTGCCGCTGGCAGTCGGGTTGCGCGCCACAAGGCATGACTCGCATAGAGCCGCACAAGTTGCCCCAGGTCCACCTTGCTCCCTTCATCACAGCAATGCCTTCATAGCATGCTGCCCAGATTGTACTGGATCCAGGTTTGTGGAGCAAGGACAGCCCCGTGGTCAAACCAGATCGGCAGGACTTTTTCCTGAATCGCCGGATCCTTAAACCGCTGTCCGCCGCCATCAGCCAGGATGGCTAGATCCAGGCGCACACGAATTGAGACGGTCTTGAAGATCCGTGAAAAATCCGGCTTGTACTTGTAATAGTGAACCGGGCAGCTCAATAGGGCAAGCGTATCAAAATGGGCGCCGTTCTGTGAGGCAAGCATCGCGACGTTCCCACCGTGGCTATGGGCCACGATCGTTGCCGGTTGAGCAAACTGCTTCTGCTGAATCCAGGAATAGAGCCCGTAGCCTCCAAGACTGCGAGCCGCGTCGCTCCAGCCGCCGGACCATGAGAATCGATCCGGTGCATCATAAACATCTGAGCGAACGTTCTGCGCAATGTAGTCGTGGAGGTCACCACCGGGCTGCCACCACGCAGACGTCTGGCCAAACGTTCCATGCACGAGTAAGCAGGTGCGTGATGGGTTCCCAGACGGAGGATTGGCCTGAGGTTGGAGCAAAGCCTGTAGTCGCGAGTGCTCAGGTGCTACTGCAGCGAGGGCGGTGGCGGCGACAGCTACGACTAACGGCTGATCGCTGAGGGTCCCTTGTTCGAGGATAGCAAGTGGCCGCTGCGGCTCCCGTCGGATCGGCATACTTGAGGCAGCAGCAGCCACCCGGACCAGTTCATCGGGATGCCACAGACAGGCTTCCATAAGCAGCATCGCCGTCTCAGGCGAGGGGTTGTCATAGAACCCGACTGCGAGTTCGAAGAATACGTCCTGCTCAAATGAAAGCGCGAGGTCACCGGTCGCCGTTTCCCAAAAACGAGGCTGAAACCTTTGTAAGAGTTCCCTCTGCAGATCAGACGCCGATCGGCGCGTCGGACCCCGTCTCACCTGCGGGACAGGAAACTGTTCCATATCATCGCTGGGAAGCACATCGCTGTCGATTTCATCTTCATCTGACCGGGCTCGCATTGCCTCCACATCGCGGCGAAGATGAATGCCCAGGATCAGCAGGCAGGCCGCCTGGGCCTGGAGCGCGTCACTGCTCTCGTAGCGAAAAGCGTCTGGACAGCGTATGGGATCAGTCACCGCTGTGAAGTCCATGAAAGCCTCCGAGATGGCGTCTCGCACTGCCAGGATGCCCATGGGGTTGAACGTTCTCGCAGTATAGCACAGACCATAGCAGGATCGAATAACTAACCTTTCGACCAGGGCTACGTCAACGTCCGGTTGATCGTCCGCGCTGTGGGCGTAAACGCCTCGGCTCCTGGTGCGAAGGCTACCTGCGTGGCCTGTCGAGCCCGCGCCAGCGGGCTTCGCATCGGCTAGCCCGCGGCTTCAGTCGCCGGGCGGACGATGTCGACGTACCGTCTTGCACGGCGCCTCGTTCCGTCGGCCTGAACTATGCCTTTGCCATTTCGGCCCCTCCTTGCTATACTGGCCCCGCTTCGCGACCCGACCAGAGCGGAGAGGGATGGCCGTGAAAATCTACAAAGCCCGCGCCCCGATGCGCATCGGCTTCTTCGGCGGCGGCACCGACGTCAGCCCTTATGCTGAAGAGTACGGCGGCAAGGTCCTCAACTGCACCATCAACCTCTACGTGCGCTGCATGCTCAGCCCGAGCGTGGAGCCGGGCCTGATCATCCGCTCGCTCGACCTGCAAGAGGTCAGCCGGCAGGTCAGCGGGCGCGCCTGGGACGGGCGGCTGCCCCTGCCCCAGGCGGTGCTCGACGCCATACCGCACCTGCGCCCGGCCTTCACCCCCGAGCGCCCCGGCTACAACATCACCATGTTCAGCGACGCGCCCCCCGGCAGCGGCCTCGGCTCCTCCTCCGCCCTGGTCGTGAGCATGCTCCACCTGCTCTACAACGTCGCTGGCGAGCGCTACGACCCCCACGAACTGGCCGAACTGGCCTACCGCATCGAACGCCAGGATCTCGGCATCCCCGGCGGGCGCCAGGACCAGTACGCCGCGGTCTTTGGCGGCATGTGCGTCTACCACTTCGGGGCCGGGCGGGTGATCGTCGAGCCGGTGGTGATGGACCCCACCGCCCTGCTCGAACTGGAGAGCTGCCTGATCATCGGCTACATCGGCGACCGGCAACTGCTGCGCCGGCACCTGATGGAGGACCAGGTGCAGCGCCTGGTGAAAGGCGACACCCTGCGCTACCACGACGAGACCAAAGCCTTTGTCGACCAGGCTGCGCGCTACCTGCGCGAATTGCGCATCGCCGACTTCGGGCGCTTGCTCCACGATGCCTGGGAGGTGAAGAAAGCCTTCTCGCCGCACATCGCCCCGCCGATCGTCGAAGAGGTCTACGCCCTGGCATTGCGTCACGGCGCCTGGGGCGGCAAGATCACCGGGGCGGGCGGCGGCGGCTTCATGGTCTTCGCCTGCCCCTTCGACCGCCGGCTGGAACTGGAGCGGGCCCTGACCGGCGCGGGAGTGGTAGTGCGGCCCTTCTCCTTCGTAGCCCACGGCGTGCAATCCTGGGCCGTCGAAGCCGCCCCCTCGGAGCGCGCTATCAGCAGTTGAGGCTTGCGGGCCAGGAAGCCGGAGGTGCGCTGCTACGTCTACATTCTTCCGGAGCGCGCCAGCGAGCGCCCGGCGCTGCTCGGGTGGAATGTCCGCGCGGCTGACAGAGATCAGCCGCGCGAGCTTCTCATTCACCGACCGCACGTCGCTGATCATCGCGCCCACGTCGCAGGCAACCACGACGACGATCGCTTCGGTGACCGCGTCAGCGGGCGGCGGTGCAGGGAATGCCAGTGGGGGCGCACCGCTCGCCGGCGCGCTGCTGGCCATACGCGCTGCCCCAGGTTGCTCGCGCGCTTCGCGCAGCAGCTTGCGCAGGCGCTCAGCCTGGTTCTGCTCCTGGTCGAGGGCCTGGCGCGCGCTGTCACGCTCCTCGATCAGCCGTCCCTGGCTGTCAGCCGGAGTCTGGCTGTCAACGGCAACAAAGAAGCCTGGTGCCTTCTTGACACCAGGCTTCCTAACGTGAAAATAAGCCCTCGGCGAAGGGGTGGGAAATCGGGTTTCCCCATACCTCAGCGGACGCGGGCCGGAGGCCCGCGCACCCAGGCCCCGGCCCCTGGGAGGGTTTGGGAGGGCTGCGCCCTCCCAAGAAGTATGTTCATCCCGTCGGTGTGCGGCGGAGCCGCATGGACGGCTGGAATGGTGAGCCGGGTGGGAATCGAACCCACGACCCTCTGATTAAAAGTCAGGTGCTCTACCCCTGAGCTACCGGCCCACAGGCATTATAGCTCAGGGGCAGCGCCGCGTCAAAGGCCCCGGGGCCGTATCAGGGGGATGGGGAAACCCGGTTTCCCCATCCCTCTGCGTGAGGGTGTAGCCCTCCCACACCCTCCCGCGGGCGGGGGGATGGGGGAACCCGGTTCCCCCATCCCCTTGCGTGAGGGCCAGGCCCTCCCGCGGGCAGGGGCGTGGGGAAACCCGGTTTCCCCACACCCCTCGCCGAGGGCGTATGTTCACCTCAGCCGTCCATGCGGCTCTCCGCCGCACCCCGACGGGATGAACATCCTTCCTGGGAGGGCTACGCCCTCCCAGACCCTCCCTCCGGGTGGGGGGATGGGGAAACCCGGTTTCCCCATCCCTCTGCGTGAGGGTGTAGCCCTCCCAAACCCTCCCGCGGGCGGGGGGATGGGGGAACCGGGTTCCCCCATGGTCACGTGAGAAACTGCTACAATAGAGGCAGGCGCCCTATCGGGCGCGTGGATTCGTGTCGAGAGCCTGCCAGCAGTGTACGACGATACCATTGCCGCGATTGCGACCCCTCCCGGCGAGGGTGGGGTGGGGATCGTGCGCATCAGCGGGGCCGAGGCCCGCGCCATCGCCGCGCGCATCTTCCGCCCCTTCCGCCCTGGCCCCCTGCGCCCCTATCGCCTGCGCTACGGCCACGTGGTTGACCCGGCCACCAACGCTGTCGTTGACGAGGCGCTGGTAGCCTTTATGCGCGCGCCGCACAGTTTCACCCGCGAGGATGTGGTGGAGATCTCCTGCCACGGCGGGCCGCAACCCCTCCAGAGCGCCCTGGGGCTGGTTCTGGCCGCGGGGGCGCGCCTGGCCCGCCCCGGCGAGTTCACCCTGCGCGCCTTCCTCAACGGGCGCATCGATCTCTCACAGGCCGAGGCCACCCTCGACGTGATCCGCGCCCGCACCGCCGCCGGGCTGGCCCTGGCCCAGGCTCAGTTGGGCGGCTGGCTCGCCCGCGAGGTGCGCGGCGCGCGCGCGGCCCTGCTGGAGTGTCTGGCCTACGTCACCGTGGTGGTAGATTTTCCCGAAGACGAGGTCGAACCGCAGGACCTCGGCCCGTCGCTGCGCGCCGGCCTGGCCACGGTGGAGCGGCTCCTCGCCGGGGCCGAGCAGGGCATCATCTACCGCCAGGGGGCGCGGGTGGCTATCGTGGGCCGGCCCAACGTCGGCAAGTCCAGCCTGCTCAACGCCCTGCTGCGCGCCGAGCGGGCCATCGTCACCCCCATTCCCGGCACCACTCGCGACACGCTGGAAGAGACGGCCAATCTGGAAGGTATTCCGGTGACCCTGGTGGACACCGCCGGCATCCACGCGAGCGCCGACCCGGTCGAGCAACTCGGCATCGAGCGGGCGCGGGCGGCCCTCGATAGCGCCGACCTGGCCCTGCTGGTGCTCGACGCGGCGGCGCCCCTCACCCCCGGCGACGCCCAGATCGCCGGGCTTACGCTGGAGAAGCCGACCATTCTGGTGTGGAACAAGATTGACGCCCGCTCCGGCGCGGATGGGCCGCCCGAGGCGCCGTTCGCCCATCCGCGGCGTCTGAGCAGCGTCGCTATTTCGGCGCGCACCGGCGAGGGCGTCGCGGCCCTGGCGCGCGCCGTGGCTGCCGCGCTCCTCGGCGGGGTGCCGCCCGCCGCCGCCGAGGCCCGTCTGGTGAGCAATCCGCGCCACCGCGACGCTCTGCGTCGCGCCGAGGAGCACCTCCGCGCCGCCCTGGCGGGCTGGGAAACCGGGCATCCCACCGACCTCATCGGCGGCGACCTGACCGCAGCCCTCAATGCCCTTGGCGAGATTACCGGCGAGACGGTCGGCGATGACCTGCTCGAGGTGATTTTTTCGCGTTTTTGTATTGGCAAGTAAGGGCCGGGCCGAACAGCGACGGACGGCTGTGGGAGGACGCCCTGACTGCTGCCTCTACAGCCTTTCCAGCCACTGCTGGAGCGCCGCAGCGGTGGCTTCGGGGGCCTCGAGCATCGGCATGTGCCCGACGCCTGGCAGCAGCGTCAATTCGGCCTCGAGCAGCGTCTGCAACTCGCGGGCCAGCTTCGGGGGCGTCATCCGGTCGGCCTCGCCGCAGATCACCAGCGCCGGGAGGCGCAGCGTTCCCAGGCGGGGGCGCGCGTCCCACCCATCGCAGGCGGCGAAATCGCCGCGCAGCACCGCCGGATCGCATTGTCGGAACTCGGCCGCCGCCGGAGCGCGCAGGTGTGCCGCCGCCTCGGGGTAGATCCACTGAACCAGCAGTTCAATGGCCGCATCGGGGTCGGTGGCGAGCCCCCGGAGCAATTCCGGGGCCACCCGCAGGCGGGCGCTGGCGCCGATCAGCGCCAGCCCGCGCACCCGATCCGGCGCGGCCAGGGCCGCCTCCAGGGCCGCCGCCGCGCCCATCGAGTGACCGGCGAGCACGGCCCGGTCAAGCCCCAGCGCATCAAGCAGGCGCAGGGCGACCCCTGCATAGCTGGCGATGCTGGTGTGCCCCGGCGGCGCCGAGCGCCCGTGGCCGGGCAGATCCGGAGCGATCAGCCGCGCCGTGGCGCCCAGGGGCGCGAACAACTCGCCCCAGTGGCGGTGCGTGCCCCCGGCCCCGTGGAGCAGAATGACCGGCGTTCCCTCTCCGCGCCGGGCGTAAAAGATCCCGTCAATTTCGGCCATGCCATTATTGGGAGGCTCTGGGAGGGCTGCGCCCTCCCAGGAACCGTTTTGCTTCATCTTGAGGATGCGCGGGGGCGCCGCGGACCCCCGCTGACCGGCGGTTGGAGGAAGGCAGGGCGACCCAATGTCCCCGCGCCGCTGCCCGATGGGAAGCTCTGGGACGGCAAAGCCCTCCCGCGCCTCCTCCCGCCGCGACTGGGCCGTGGTTCCTACCCCATGGCCTCATCGGCGGCGGCGGCCAGTTGGAAATCCTTCTCCGTCAACCCGCCGGCATCGTGGGTGGTCAACGCCAGCGTCACCTTGTTATAGCGGATGTCCACATCCGGATGATGGCCGGCGGCCTCGGCCAGAAAGCCGACCTGAACGACAAAGGCGATCGCCGCCGGAAAGGTCGGCAGTTTATAGGTCTTGACGATCTCCTCGCCACGGCGCGTCCAGCCACTGAGCGTCTCCAGCCGCGCGGTAATCTCCGTTTCACTGAGCCGGGCCATGCCTCACTCCTTCCAGATCCCAGCTACTTGTGCGGCTTCGCCGCACCCCACCGGCGTGAACTCGGGAGAAACTGGTGTTCTCCGCGCCTCCAGAGTATCGGGCGCCCCCAACTCCCGTCAGCCGTCCATGCGGCTCCGCCGCACACCGACGGGATGAACATCCTTCCTGGGAGGGCTGCGCCCTCCCACACCCTCCACCGGGCGGGGGGATGGGGAAACCCGGTTGCCCCATCCCCCTGCGTAAGGGCTGCGCCCGCACCTTCCCGCGGGCGGGGGCGTGGGGGAACCTGGTTTCCCCACACCCCTCGCCGAGGGCTTATGTTCACGTGAGTCCAGGGGCCGGACCGCGGGCGCGCGGGCGCCCTGCCCGCCTTGCCCGGATGCGGGCGCCCGGTACGTGGTAGAGTATACACGACCTGGCGGAAGATGATGCGGCCAATCTGGCCGGCGCGCGGCGGAACGGCGTGCGGCCCCTGGCGTGCGGGCGTGGCGACCTCCGCGCCGCGCATCGGGGGCCTCGCCCGGCAGGCCGGCTCTACCTGTGCAACGTCGGCAGGAAGACGCGGAACAACGATGGTGGTGACGGGGTAGGCGACGGCGACGGCGATGGCGACGGGGATGGCGATGGCGTTGTGTTGCTCGCCGGTGGATCGCCCAGCCATAGGCGCCCGTAGCCAGAGATGGTGTCACGGCCAGGAGGCCCCATGTCGATCGCCCGGCCGGTCAGGAAGGCGGTGACCTGGGCGGGACCATAACCGGGAAAGGCCCCCCGCACCAGCGCGGCGGCTCCGGCGACGTGCGGCGTGGCCGACGACGTGCCGTTGAACTGCTGGCCCGGGGTTGTGCCGTAGGCGCGCGTATCAACATTGGCGAAGGCCGCCAGATCTGGCTTGACGCTACCGCCATTGGGTGTAGCCTTCAAAGCCGCCATCAATCACGGCGATCCGCACCCCGGCGCCGCGATAGCCGGCGTTGGGCCAGGCCGTGGCATTCGCGTGGGTCACGCCCACGGTGGTCAGTCGCCCGACCTGCAGTTCGCCGGATGGCATCAGGTAATCGGGCTGGCGCAGATAGGCGATCGCCGGATCGGCGGCCAGGGCGCGCAGGGCGGCGATCGGCGCCAGGGCCTGGATCTGGGTGTTGTCCAGGCTGGTATAGACTACCCGCCCGCGGAGCTGTGTGCGGCGCAGCCGCATGAGGGTCTACAGTCTGAAATACGGCAATGCGATCATCGTACCTGAACGCGCTGGGAGTCTGGTTGGGACTGTTGGAGGGGCTGGCAGCCATGGCCGGCCTGCGCGGGCTGAGCTGGAGCGGAGGCGCCGGGGCGCCGCTCCTGGCCCTCGCGGGGCTTGCCAGGCGACCGGGGCCGCGGGCGCTCGCGCTCACCCTCCTGCCGGGATTGGCCCTCCAGGTGGGCCTGGCGACCCTGCGGTGGCGGCGACTCGACCCTAAACAGGCCCTGCTGCCCGGACCGCACCCCGGCTACGGCGTCACGCGGGTGGACGTGCCGGCGGCGCACGGGCCCGTGCCGGCGCTGCACATCGTGCCGTCGCGAGGCGCCACGGCGGCGGTGTGCGTGGCCCACGGCTCGGGCTGTGACAAGACCTTCTACGCCTGGCGGCTCGTGGAGGAATTGACCGGACGGGGGCTGGCGGCGCTGCTCATCGACCTGGACGGGCACGGCGAAAGCCCGCGCCCGCAAGCCTTCCCGGAGATCATCGAGAGCGTGGCGGGGCCGGCGCGCTGGCTGCGGGAGCGGTACGCGCGCGTGGGGTTGCTGGGGATGAGCCTGGGCGGGGCGGTGACCGTCCGGGCGGTCGCTGACGACGCCCCGTGCGACGCCCTGGCGCTCTGGGCGGTTCCGCCGCGCCTGCGGATGAGCATGGCGGAATACCGGCGCGCGCAGATCATCGAGGCCCTGCGACTGGCGCGGCCGCAACTGTTGCACCTCTTCCGTGACGGCTCGCCGTACCACGTCGCGCGGGCCTGGCAAACCAGCGGCATTCGGGCGCGCATCGGCACCTGGGACCTGTTCGACGCCCTCGACGCGCCGGGCAGTCTGCGCCGGATCGCGGCGCGAGCGGAGCGCCCACCGCTGCTGCTGATCTATGCCGGGCGCGATGGGGTGCTGCCCGCGGGCGCGGCCGAGGAGATGCGGGCGCTCACGGCGGGATGGGGCGAGTTCCACCTGGTGCGCGGCGCCAGTCACGTCTCGGTGGCGATCGAACTGGAGACGCTGCGGCGCACCGGAGCGTGGTTCGCCTCGCGGCTAAAGGATTGACAGCGTCATCCAACCATTGCTATACTGCATGCACCGGAAAACGCTTTCCGGACCGGCTACCCGCAGCGCGCGGATAGCCCCGCACCTTCAGCCCCCGGCCCGACGCCACAGCGTGGTTGCGTCAAGGGTGATCTCGCACGACGGTCGCCCGGGCGCGCTATGCGCGTTCCCCAATGACAGGCTGCCCCCTGCGGGCATAGGGAGACCTGCTTGCCCTGGACCCTGGCCCCGGAACGATGGCGTCCCCTCTCGATCCACAGCGTGTCCGCAACACACTGGTAATGTTCAACGCCTAAGATGGCGCATACGGCAATATCTCGTGCCGGCGCCATCAGCGATAGAAACGAGGTGCTCCGATGAGCGCATCCTTCAAGCCGAGCGAACATCTACAGGTATCCGATCTGGTGCTCCACCCCTTCGCCTACCGTGAGGCGCTGCAACGGGCCGTGCATCAGGGAGACCTTCCCGATACAACGACTGAACGCCTGGCCATGCTGCTGCCTTGCGCCATTGCCCAGCTCGACGCCATTGGCGACCCCTACGGCGCAATGGTCCTTCAGCGTCTGTACGACGATTTGAAGCTCGCGCAGCCCGTCATGTGACAGGAGGTACGCAGTGGAGGGGGGCGGGGAGGCATCGCCGCCCCGCATACCCCCCGTTCCCGCCCGCGGCGGCCAGGCGGCCCGGCGAACCGCCAGCAGCGCCTCCACCGTAGGCGGGGAGCCGGGTGTGACGAAACGCTCTGCACCATTGGGGAACAGGAACCGCCAGACCGGACCCGGCAGCAATGGCGCGCCCCCCTCCCAACCTCCCCCCGCTGGGGGGAGGCGCGCGGTTCCCTCCCCCGCCGGGGGAGGGTCAGGGAGGGGGCGGAGCGGGACGAGCCGATTCCAGCCGCGCCGCGCTCCCGAACCCTGGTCGCGCAGAGTGAGCGAGGAGGGCCTGCAAGGCTTTATGCCACCTCCCGGGGAGCCTGCGCCTCCCCCACGTACGTCCTGTCAAGGATAATGAGATCACCGCCGATCTTGTGATATTCTTCACGTGAACCGGCGCGCCAATTCCGCTATACTGCATGGTAGGGGGCGTCTCTGCTTCCAGAGCCGTCCCCTTCGCCTGATAGTCTAGCGGAGTCGAGTGATGAACATCACAATGTGGGCCGGGATCTTGCTGGTGGTGCTTGGAGCGGCTGGTGTGCTGGCTACCGCGGCGCCAACATCGGCGATCCCGATTCTTTTTGGACTGGTCCTGATGGCTCTGGGTACGCAGATGCGCCATCCGACCCGCGCCCCGATCGCGCGGTGGATCGCCGCAGGGGTCGGCGCCCTCGGGTTGCTGGCCACCGGCGCAAATGTGCTGATGCGGCTCGTCTCAGGGACCTTTCAGCTCAACGCGGCCGTCTTCGCCAATGTCACCATGGCCCTGATCTGCGCGCTGTTTCTCGGTCTACTGCTCTGGGAGCAGCAACAGGCCCGTCGCCGCTCGCCGTAGAGCCGGGGACCCGCGGGCGCTGGCCGGGCGCCAGGAGCGGGGGGGCGCTCGTCGGGCCTGGTTTCGCTGCGCGGCCCGGTACGGAACCGTTGGGGGGATCGCGGCGGGCCTGGCCGGCCGCGATCCCCTCGTTTCGCCTGCTTTGGGCGCCGACGGGCGTTATGGCGTTCGACTCTCATGCGGCTGCGCCGCACAACGTCGCAAAGAAGGTTGTTCCTGGGAGGGCTGCGCCCGCCCACACCCTCCTCAGTGGGAGAGGGTGGGGCAACCCGGTTGCCCCATCCCCTTGCGCGCGGGCTGCGCCCGCCCACACCCTCCTCAGTGGGAGAGGGGATGGGGAACCGGATTTCTCCCCATGTCTCCTCCAAGGGCCTATTTTCAGATAAGGTTCGTCGGGGACGTGCCATTTGCAGCGTCCTGCCCCCCTCCCAACCTCCCCCCGCTGGGGGGAGGAGCGGGGTTCCCTCCCCCGGCGTGGGAGGGTGAGGGCGCGGGCGGTTGGGGACGGCGGTGGTTGATGATCAGGGCCACGACGCAGGCCCCGATGATCGCCAGGCTGATGACCTGAGCGACGCGCAGCGAGCCGGCGCAATCGCCGCCAACCCCGCTGAGGCAGAGGCTATCGGTGCGCAGCCCTTCGATCCAGAAGCGGCCGGCGGAGTAGATGATGCCGTAGAGGAAGAGCAGGTCGCCGGGGCGCAGCCAGCGGCGGCCAGCGGGCGCGCCGTGGCCGAAGCGCCGGTCGGCAAGCAGCAACGCACCGACACCGGCAACGTTCCATAACGACTCGTAGAGAAACGTGGCGTGGAACAGGGTGTCGATAGGGTAGCGTTGCAGATCGGTGTACGGCGGCACGCGATGCTCCGGGTCAATACGCACGCCGATGGGCAGGCTGGTAGGTCGCCCGTAGGCCTCCTGGTTGAAGAAGTTGCCCCAGCGGCCAATCGCCTGGCCGAGCATAAAGCCGGGCACGCCGACATCGATCCAGTCTCGGAAGGGCAGGCCTTTCCAGCGCGTATAGATGACCACGGAGAGCAGGGCGCCGATAATCGCGCCGTGGATGGCCAGACCACCGGTGGTGAGGTTGATCGCGCTCCAGGGGTTGCCGGCGAAGCGCTCCCACTCGAAGATGACGTAGTACGCCCGGGCGCCGGCAATGCCCAGCAGCAGGCCGAGCATCAACTGGTTCCAGACATGGTCGGGGTCGTAGCCCCGCGCCACGGCGCGGCGGGTGGAGAGGAAGGCGGCGATCAGCGCGCCGCCCATGATGATCACCCCGTACCAGCGCACGGAGATGGTCAGCCCAAATATGGTGACGACGAAGAGATAGGGGTCGTCGGGGGGATAGAGTGCCATAGACCTGGTGTACTCAGTGGGCGGCGGACGTTGCCGCACCTCGGACCGCGGATGGGGAGGGCTGCACCCTTACAGAGCGGCATAACGCACCGCGTTGCGGAAGATCATCAGACCGTCGCCCTCGGCGCGGCGCGGCTCGCGCGACCAGCGGGGGTGCTGGTGGGGCAGCACGGCGTTCTCGGGATGGGGCATCAACCCCAGCACATTGCCCTGAGGGTTGCAGATCCCGGCGATGGCATCGAGCGAGCCATTCGGATTGGCGGGGTAGGTCGCGGGCGCGCCATCCTCGCCGACGTAGCGCAGGGCCACGAGCCCCTGGGCGCGCAAGGCTTCCAGCGTGGCGGGATGGTCCACGACGAAGCGGCCCTCACCGTGGGCGACAGGCACTTCGATAGGGCCTTCGATCCCCTCAAGGAAGCGGCAGCGACTTCCCGCGGCCGGCGCGAGGCGCACCCAGCGACACTCGAAGCGAGCCGACTCATTCTCGGTCAGGGTCACCCGAGGGGCGGAGGCCGGTGCGCTGGTTGGCGGCGGCAGGCCCGGCAGGACGCCGGCCTTGACCAGCACCTGAAAGCCGTTGCAGATCCCGATCACCGGGCGGCCATCGGCGATGAAGCGGTGCAAAGGCTCGCCGAGGCGGTGAATGAGATCAACGGCGAGGAGCTTGCCCGCGCCCAGGTGATCGCCATAGGAGAAGCCGCCAGGAATGACAAGCATGGCATAATCGGCGAGTCGGACGGCCCCGGCAGCCAGGCGGTTGATATGGATGCGTTCGGGCGCGCCCCCGGCAAGCTGGCAGGCCAGGGCGGCATCGCGATCGCGATTGATGCCCGGGGCGCGCAAGATCAACACTCTCGGTGCAGACATAGCTCTACCTGGCGGGGCTACGACCAGCGGAACTCAATCTCGACCTCGCCGATCTTGATGCGGTCCCCCTGGCGGAGGGGATGCGGAACGCGCGGCGGGATCAGCTTGCCATTGAGCATCGTACCGTTGGTGCTGCCGAGATCGGTGATGGTATAGGCATCGCCACTGCGCTGGATGGTCGCGTGGTGGCGCGAGGCGATGCCGCGGTCGTGTTCGGCGAGATCGAGTTCGGGATAATGCCGCTGGCGGGGGTCGCGCCGTCCGATGCGCAGGGGCAGCTTATCAATGCGCTGTTCCCAGGTGCGATAGGGCGAGCGGATGCGCAGCCAGGCAACGGGCAAGCCGGCGACGGGCGCGCCGCAGGAGGCGCAGAAGCGGGCCTCCCGCTTATTGAGGCGACCACAGCGGGGACAGGGCCGCGTCCCCGGCGCAGCAGGCGCGGGCACAGGCGCCGGCTGGGCCACCGGGGCCGGGGCCGGCTGGGCCACCGGGGCCGGGGCCGGGGCCGGCTGGGCCACCGGGGCCGGCTGGGCCACCGGGGCCGGCGCGGGCCTGACCGGGGGACGCGGGGCGGCGATGGTCGGATCCACATAGGGCCGGTCGAGGCAGGCATGCAGAGCCTGTTCCATCTCGGCCATCGAGGCGAAGCGTCGCTCGCGGTTCAGATCCATGGCGCGAATAATCACCTGCTCGGTGCGCGCGTCCACCGACGGATTCAGCCGGCTGATCGAGCCGGGCTGGGGGGTCTGCAGCGGGACGGGGGGCAGGTTGGTGAGCAGGTGGAGCAGGGTGGCCCCGAGGGCGTAAACATCGCTGCGGGCATCGGTCTGGCCCTTGCCATACTGTTCGGGGGGGGCATAACCGGCGGAGCCCATGGCGACGGTATCCTTGGTCTTTCCCGGCTTATGGGTGCGGGCGACGCCGAAGTCAATCAGCTTGAGCACCCCTTCGGGGGTGAGCATGATATTGGACGGTTTGAGGTCACGATAGACAATCGGCGGCTGGCGGGTATGCAGGTACTGGAGCACCCGGCAGAGCTGAATGCCATAGGCGACCACCTGCTGTTCGAGGAGCGGGGCATTGGCCTCGTGGAGACGCGCTTCGAGCGTCTGCCCGGGGACGAACTCCATCACCAGGGTGGGGCGGCCCTCGTACTCGAACAGGTCGGCAACCACAGGGAGATTGGGGAAGGAGAGCGAACGGAGCAATTCAGCTTCCTGGAGGAAGAGCTTGCGGTTCTCGGCCCGTTCTTCGGCGGACAGCTCGCCCTGGGGCCGCATCTCTTTCAGCGCCCAGACGGTATTGTCGGACATGCGGCGCACGCGGTAGACGGCGCCCATCCCGCCGCGCCCGATCAAATTCAGCACGACATAGCTATCCGCGGCGCCGCGGACGATCGTATTGGGAGCGAGAAGATCGAGGGTTATCACGTTCTGGTTCAGGTCATCCATACCGATGCGCCGCGCAGCCTGCGCGCCACCAGATTATACCACGGGCGGGATAGAAGGTTCGGCAGGCATCGCCGGGGCTGATGCAACCTCCCGGGTTTCGCCCCCCGGCTAAAGTGGCGCAGGCCTCCGGCCTGCGCGCCCACGCGCGCCGGGTGATGCCGGCCTCCGGCCCGCGGGCGGGAGGGCGATCCGCGCGCGAGCGGGGGAACCCGCAGGGCGGGCGGGCCAACCCGCAGGGCGGGCGGGGGGACCCGCAGGGCGGGCGGGGAAACCCCGCCCCTACGCCGGCCCTGTGGGCGGGCGGGGCAACCCCGCCCCTACGCCGGCCCTGCGGGCGGGGGGACCCCGCCCCTACGCCGGCCCTGCGGGCGGGGGAACCCCGCCCCTACGCCCGCCCCGTGGGCGGGGGGGAACCCCGCCCCTACGCCGGCCCCGCGGGCGGGCGGGGGAACCTGACGGGCGGGCGGGGGCGGCACCCGTCTAAACCCCCCCACCGGGTGAGGGGATGAGGAAACCAGGTTTCCCCAATCCCCTCTTCGAGAGCCTATTTTCAGGTTAGCCGTCCATGCCCCCGGGCGGCACACCGCCCAATGAAAACGGGGGTATGGGGGAACCTGGTTCCCCCATGGTCACGTGAGACGGTCATGCGTATGGCGCACTACGCCCGATGAAAACGGCCCGGGAGCGCGGGCGGGACGCCCGCGCCACGGCTCCGCGGGCACGGTGCCAGCCCCCTCCCTGATGCTCCCTCACTGGGAGAGGGAACCCGGCTCCTCCCCCCAGCGGGGGGGGGCTGGGAGGGGGGCGGAACGCTACGAACGGGGGAATCTCCTGGGAACCTTCACATGTCTCCCGGGAGCGCGGGCAGCTTGCCCGCGTAGGGGCGACGAGGGTGGGATGCCCGCGCTCCCAGGCGCGTGGGTTACCTCAGGAGTGAACAGGTACCGTGAGATTCCGATTTGCACACCCCGCATCATTGTGCTATAATTCGTCTCGCTTCGGGCGATTAGCTCAGTTGGCTAGAGCGCTTCCTTCACACGGAAGAGGTCAGTGGTTCGAGTCCACTATCGCCCACCAGA
>DAOTYR010000594.1:0-2222 GCA_034434655.1 Chloroflexaceae bacterium | reverse complement strand
TAAGGTGACCATCGTTCGCCGCGTGCAGCCCCCCTCCCAGCCTCCCCCCGCTGGGGGGAGGCGCCGGGTGCCCGCCCCCAGTGGGGGAGGGTCCGGGCGGGGGCCGGCGCCGTGCCCGCGGCGCCGTGGCGCGGGCGGGACGCCCGCGCTCCCAGGGCATGTGCATCGCGGCGTGGTGCGCCATGCGCATGACCGTCTCACGTGAACCTACGCCCTCGGCGAGGGGTATGGGGAAACCGGGTTTCCCCATACCCCGGCCCGCGGGAGGGTTTGGTGGCGCAGCCCGTGCGCAGGGGGATGGGGAAACCGGGTTTCCCCATCCCCCGGCCCGCGGGAGGGTTTGGGGGCGCAGCCCGTGCGCAGGGGGATGGGGAAACCCGGTTTTCCCGTCCTCCCACCCGGTGGGAGGGTGTGGGAGGGCGCAGTCCTCTCAGGAACAACCTGATTTTCATCCTGTTCGTGTGCGGCGGAGCCGCATGGACGGCTGAGGTGCATATCGTTCGCCGCGTGCAGCCCCCCTCCCAGCCTCCCCCCGCCAGGGGGAGGCGCCGGGTGCCCGCCCCCGGTGGGGGAGGGGCAGGGAGGGGGCCGGCGCCGTGCCCGCGGCGCCGCGATGCGGGCGGGACGCCCGCGCTCCCAGGTCATGTGCATCACGGCGTGGTGCGCCATGCGCATGACCGTCTCACGTGGAAATGGGGGAACCGGGTCCCCCATACCCCCGCCCGCGGGCGGGCCTGGCTCTCAAGCAGGGGTGTGGGGAAACCCGGTTGCCCCACGCTCTCGTCTGCGGGAGGGTCTGGCCGGGCTACGCCCCTAAGCAGGGGGCTGGGGAAACCGGGTTTCTTTCTGGACGCTCTCTCGGATATAGAGTGGTAGAGGGGCAGGGTCTTCCCACCCCTCTACGTGTCCCACCCTTTCAGCGAGGGGCAGTGCGGCGCTGGCGCCATTGGCGCTCGGCCCCCCGGCGGGAGGGGTTTAAGAAGCTGTCTGAAAAGGGTCATGGGGCCAGCCGACGGAGCATCAGGCGGGTCATGGCAAGGTAGATCATCGCCTCGCTACTGGCTGGCAGCACCTCGTAGTCCTTACTCAAGCGGCGGCACTGGGTCAGCCAGGCGAAGGTTCGTTCCACGACCCAGCGCCTTGGGAGCACCAAGAATCCTTTCTTGCCATCCGTGCGCAGCACGGGCTGGAGGACGAACCGGAAGTGGTCAAGCACCCAATCCACCAGCGTGCCACGATAGGTGCCATCCACCCAGATGCGGCGCAGCTTCTTGCCGGCACCGCCCAGCTGGGCGAGGAGCAGCCGCGCCCCAGCCGGATCCGACACGGAGGCAGCGGTGACCACCACCACCACCAGCAAGCCCATGGTGTCCACAAGGATGTGCCGCTTGCGCCCATTGACGTTTTTGCCCTTGTCATAGCCTCGCTCACCGGGGATCTGCGTGGTTTTGACGCTTTGGCTATCGAGACAGCCCGCCGTGGGATGCTTATGGCGACCCGCCTGCTGACGTACCTGCGCGCGCAGGGTGTCATGAATGCGCTGCCAGGTGCCATCATTGCGCCAGGTGCGGAAATAATCGTAGACCGTCTTCCACGTCGGATAGTCCTTGGGCAGCATGCGCCATTGGATCCCACTGACGACGACATACAGGATGGCGTTGATGATCAATCGCATGTCGACGCTCCGAGGACGGCCACCGGGCTTGGCCGCAGGGATCAGATCCTTGATACAATTCCACTGGCGGTCGGTCAGGTCCGTTGGGTAGGTTTGGTACTTCATACCCCAAGTGTACCCAACCTGGCCCGGCGACCGCCATCCTTTTCAGACAGCTTCTAACAAAAAGTTGTTCCCGGGAGGGCGCAACGCTCAGAACCCCCCCGCGCACCGCCTACAATGAGGCGGCTTCCAGGGCCTCCACGAACTGCACCGTCCCATCGCGCAGATGGACGATGCGATCGGCGTAGCGGGCCACGCTCATATCGTGGGTAACCAGGAGCAGGGTCAGACCCTTGTCGCGCACCAGGCGCCGCAGCAGGGCCATAATCTCGCCGCCGGTGCGGCTGTCGAGGTTGCCGGTGGGTTCATCGGCCAGGATCAGGCGCGGGTGGTTGGCCAGGGCGCGGGCAATGGCGACCCGTTGTTGCTCGCCGCCGCTCAACTCGGCGGGCCGGTGGTGGGCGCGCTGGCCCAGGCCGAGTTGCTCCAGCAGGGCCATGGCCCG
>DAOTYR010000593.1:0-7457 GCA_034434655.1 Chloroflexaceae bacterium | reverse complement strand
TCAATGCCTCCCTGCACCCGGTGGCGACGATGCTTCGATGCACATTGGCGCCGGGCGAACGGAGCTCAGGTTACTTCTTGCGGCAGATCGCCACCCCGTCGCGCAGGGGGATAATCACCGACTCGAGCTGCGGATGGCTCATCAACTGGCGGTTGAACTGCTGGATGCCGCGCACCAGCGGCGGCGCATCCCCTTCGAGCACCTGCGCGCTGCACAACACATTGTCGGCGATCAACACCCCGCCGGAGCGCAGGCGCTGCACGCACAACTCCAGCGCCAGGGGCGCCTGGGCTTCATTAGCTACGCCGCGCAGAATATCGAGGAACACCAGATCGAAGTCGGCGTCGAGCGTGGGCATAAGCTCCATCCACTCGCCCTGCAGGATCGTAATGCGGTCCTGCAGACCCGCATCGGTAATCACCTTGTTCGCCAGAGCCACGCGATCGATACGGCGCTCGATCGCCGTCAGGTGGCCGCCGGTCTGCTCCAGCGCCCGCATTAGATGGATGGCGGCGTAGCCGGTCGTGATGCCCACTTCCAGCGCCTTGCGCGCGCCGAGGATCAACGCCTGCAGATAGAGAAACTGGCCCTGCACCGGCCCGACCAGCGAGAGACCGTGCTGCCGGGCGCGCGTTTCCAGATCTGCCAGCACCGCCTCGCGCGGCGGCATCAGGGCCGTCAGGTAATCTTCGATGGCGGTATTCGTGATATCGTAACGCACGGGGGAGTCCTTTCTGATCTATGCTCCTGGCACAGGCAGGCGCCCGTTGCCGCGGGATGTCATGGGTTGGTTGCAACCTGTGCAGATTGTAGCACATCGAACCTCCGCGCGTTTGCTTCCTCGCTACCGAAACGTCATAGAGACGCCGCAGGCTCGTGAGCGCTGGAGCGCTTCCGGTTGCATTGAGCGGCAATCTACCATCCGCAATCTAAAATGGTAGCGTCCACCGCACAATCAATGGGGGGCACCGGGGATGCTCCTGGGCTGGACCCTCCCGCCCCCCCCCGCGGGCCGGGCGCCGGGTGCGCGGGCCTCCGGCCCGCATCCGCAGGGGATGGGGAAACCCGGTTTCGCCATCCCCTGCGTGAGGGCCAGGCCCTCCCGCGGGCAGGGGGATGGGGGAACCAGGTTCCCCCATCCCCCTGCTTGAGGGCTGCGCCCTCCCAAACCCTGCCCGCGGGTGGGCTGCGCCCTCACCCTCCCGCAGGCAGGGGCGTGGGGAAACCAGGTTTCCCCACACCCCTGCTCCAGCAGTCTATTTTCACGTTAGAGTCTCTAGTCATCCCGTCGGGTTCTATGGTATAGTTCTGAAGTATTGCAACGTGTAACATTACGGCCGGAGCATGGCGCCCTCTGGTGACCTGCCGGCGCGCAACGAAGGTGCCGCCGTGGCTGCAATCAGGATCCTCATCGCCGAAGACAACGATCTGGTCTCACTCACCCTCGAGGAGCAACTCAAGGGCCTGGGGTACGACGTCATCGGCATCGCCCGTTCGGGGGCGGAAGCCGTGAGTCTTGCCGGGCGCCTTCGGCCCGACCTGATCATCATGGACATTCGCATGCCCGAGATGGAGGGCACAGAAGCCGCCAATCGCATCCGTGAGATCTATCCCGTTCCGATCATCATGCTCACGGCCTATGCCGACAAAGAGACGATCAAAAAGGCCGAGGCCGCCGGCGCGCTGGCTTATCTGGTAAAACCGGTCAACGAGAACGAACTGCCCCCGGCGATCAACATCGCCCTGGCGCGCTTCCGCGAGATCCAGGCCCTGCGCCAGCAGGTCAGCGAGTTGGAAGAGTCGCTGGAGGCGCGCAAGCTCATCGAGCGCGCCAAGGGCATTCTCATGCAGCGCCTGGGCCTCAACGAACGCGACGCGTACGAGCGCCTGCGCCAGCGCGCCCGTGACAAGCGCGCCAAGATGAAGGATATCGCCCAGGCGATTATCGAAGCCGAAGAACTGCTCGGCCATTGAGCCTTGACGGAACCCCGCGCCTGTGCTATAGTCGCCTCAGCGAAGGGTAATAAAAGGATAGTCGCTGTATGGCGCAGCGAGTTCATAGCTTTTATCGCTACTTTTATTACTTTACCGGCCCACATATGGCCTGGTCGCTTCGCACTGTCTAGACCTACCACCGGTTACGAGAGATAACTTGTGTAGAGGGCGTGAAGCACCAGGCTTCACGCCCTCTCTGCTTGTGCGCCACAGCAGGGAGGCCCTCCATGACCGTTCGGTGTCGCGGTGTCCGCGGAGCAACCACGTGCGAGGCCAATACCCGTGAAGCCATCCTCGCGGCTACCCGCGAGTTGCTCGAGTTGCTTATCGAGCGCAACGGGATTCACGTTGACGACGTCGCCAGCGCTATCTTCACCACCACCCCCGATCTGAATGCCGAGTTTCCCGCCGTGGCCGCTCGCGCCATCGGCTGGACGGACACGGCCCTGCTCTGCGGTCACGAGATGGATGTGCCCGGCAGCCTGCGGGGCTGTATTCGCGTGCTCATTCACTGGAACACCGAGCGCCGCCCCGACGAGATCGTGCATGTGTACATCAAGGGCGCCCAGAACCTGCGCCCCGACCGGAATGCCGCCCAGACGGCCTTTCAAGCGCCCCCCGGGGTCTGATACCAGCGGATCTGGATGCCAGTGGCAGGGTCGAGGCAGAAGCCGCACCCCCGCCCGCAGGCGGGGTATGAGGAAACCTCGTTTTCCCGTACCCCGCTCCAGGGGACGATGGAGAGGGAAGATCTGTGATGAGCCCCCAACCGACCACCACCAGGACCGTGCTGCGGCCAGTGTCGCCGCCCGTGCTCGACCAGCGCTTCGTCGTAACAGGAGAAGGAGTTGAGGCTATGATCGTCGTGATGCAGACCGGTTCGAATGAGACACAGATCCAGGCCGTGATCGAGCGCCTGGAAGAACACCACTTACGCGGCCACCTGGTGCGCGGCGCCGAGCGCACGGTCATCGGCGTGGTTGGCGCGGCCATCCCGCCCACCCTGCGCGAAGAACTCGAGCACTTCTCCGGGGTCAAAGAGACCCTGCGCATCACCCAACCCTACAAACTCGTCTCGCGCGAATTGCGCCCCACCGACACCGTGGTTGACGTGCGCGGCGTCGTGGTGGGCGGCAACCGCTGCGTGGTCATGGCCGGCCCCTGCTCGGTGGAAAGCGAAGAGCAGATCATGGCCACGGCCAGGGCCGTGCGCGAGGCCGGCGCGAGCATGCTCCGCGGAGGGGCCTTCAAACCACGTTCCTCGCCCTACACCTTCCGCGGCCTGGGTGAATTGGGCCTGCGCCTGCTGGCGCAGGCGCGCGAGGAGACCGGCCTGCCGATCGTCACCGAGGTCATGACGCCCAACGATGTGGATCTGGTGGCTCGCTACGCCGATGTGCTGCAGATCGGCGCCCGCAATATGCAGAACTACCAACTCCTCGAAGAGGTTGGCCGCACCGGTATGCCCGTGCTCCTCAAGCGCGGCCTCTCGGCCACGATCGAGGAGTGGCTGCTCTCAGCCGAGTATGTGGTGGCCCAGGGCAACCCCAACGTCATCCTCTGCGAGCGCGGCATTCGCACCTTTGAAACCGCGACGCGGAACACCCTCGACCTCAACGCCGTCGCCCTGGCCAAGCGCCGCACCCACCTCCCGGTGATCGTGGACCCCAGCCACGGCACCGGCAAGTGGTACCTGGTTCCTCCCCTGGCCCTGGCCAGCATTGCCACGGGAGCCGATGGGATCATCATCGAGGTGCATCCCGACCCCGATCGGGCCAAATCCGACGGCGGCCAGTCGCTCAACCCGGAGAACTTCGCCGCCCTGATGCCGAAACTCGCCGCCGTCGCCGCCGCGGTGGGCCGCAGCCTCTGAAGGTTCACATCTGTCAGGGACAGGACGCAGGCGATGGAGGGGTGCGGGGAGGCTTTGCCTCCCCGCATACCCTTTTTCCCGCCCGCGGCGGCCAGGTGGCCTGGCGAAATGCCCGCGGCGCTCCCGCCGCGGGCGGAAAACAACCAGTTGGTGGAGGGCCCGCGGCCCTCCACCCCTCCCCGCCGGAAGGCGACCTTATACGTCTTGTAATTGACATCACATACGCCCGGCGACTATAATACGCGCGATTCTGCCCTGCCTCTAGCCGGGAGACGCATATCCACATGAAGCGTCCTAGTCACCTGCGCAATGCCGTCCTTTCCGCGCTCACCATCCTGGTTATTGCCCTCATTGCCCTGTACCAGCTTCCTGTCACGGCTGCGCCGCCACAGGCGCCGGTGGGGGCTCCGCTCGCTCAGGTCAATTTTAGCTGGCTCACCACCAGCGGAACCCTTTCCGTCCAGCCGGGGCAGAGCGGGTTCTTCGTCTCAGACTTGCGGAATGGCGGCCCCGACGCGGATTTCACCCTGCGCGTGGACAATCTCCCCACTGGCTGGACCGCCGATTTCTCGCCCGCGCCCACGTTCCGCCTGGCCCAGAACCAGACCCAGCGTGTTACCGTGCGGATCAACGTTCCCAGCAACGCTCCCATCGGCACCACCGCCAATCTCAACCTCGTCGCCCGGCGCGCCAGCGATAACGCCGAGACGACGGCGTTTATCACCGTCAATGTCACAGCGCCGCCCACTCCCACCAACACCCCGGTTGGCCCCACACCCACCCGTGGCCCCGTCTGCCGCGATGGCTTCGAAGACGACAACAATCCCGCCAGCTCCCGCAACATTGATATCAACACGGCCCAGGAGCGGACCATATGTCCGATCGGCGATGTTGACTGGCTGGTGTTCGGGGCCATTGCCGGCAAGGTGTATACAATCGATATTACGCGCATGGATCCCGGGATCGATCTGACCCTGGAACTCTTCGATCCGAATCTCAACAGCATCGCCTTCAACAGTGATTTCTTCAACCGCGACCCGGCCAATCCCAATCCTGGCGATACGCGCCCGCGCATCACCATTCGTATTCCCCAGGATGGGCGCTACTTCATCCGGGTGCGCGACTCGGCCGGGCGCGGAGGAACAAACTTTTTCTACGTCATTGCCCTGCTCGATGAAAGTTACGGCCCCACACCCACCACGGCAGCCTCGGTCTGTCTGGATCTTTTCGAGCCGGACGGTTTGCCCGAGCAGGCGCGCCTGATTACGTCCAATGAGATCCAGGAAAACCGCCGCCTCTGCCCCGATGGCGATGCCGACTGGGTGACGTTCTTCGGCAAAACGGGCAAACGGTACATCATCTATACCGACACGCGGCGCTACCGTGGCCGCCTCGAAGTGAACCGCGACACCCAGGCCGGCGCCGACACGGTGATGGTGCTTACCGATCGCGATGGGGTGAGCATTCTCGATTTCAACGATGACATCCCCGGCGGCGAGAGCCTCGACTCGCAGATCGAGTTTATCCCGGAGGTTGACGGATTCTACTTTGTGCAGGTGAAGAATACTGGCGATATCGGCAACCAGTTCATCCGCTACGATCTGGTGCTGTTGCTGTGTACCCCCGGCCAGACCGATTGCGTCCGGGCCGATGTGCCGGGTCTGCCGGTGTCGCCGATTACGCCGGGACCGGTTGGCACACCGGGCCGGGACTTTAGCCTGGAGGCGACGCCCACCCCACGCCCATCCCCATCCCCAGCCCCAACGCCACGCTCCTAGCGTGAACATGGGTGAACCAGGTTCCCCCATCCCCTCGCCCGCCGGAGGGTTTGAGAGGGCGCCGACCGTGCGCAGGGGAATTGGGCAACCGGGTTGCCCCATCACCCCGCCCGCGGGAGGGTGTGGGAGGGCGCCGCCCGTGCGCAGGGTGATGGGGCAACCGGGTTCCCCCATCACCCCGCCCGCGGGAGGGTTTGGGAGGGCTGCGTCCTCCCAGAACAACCTTTGTCATCCCGTTGCGGATGCGGGCCGGAGGCCCGCGCACCCAGGCCCCGGCCCGCGAGAGGGTTTGGAAGGGCGTACCCCTCAAGCAGGGGGATGGGGAAACCGGGTTTTCCCCATCCTCCTCCCTGCGGAGAGGGGCTGGGAGGGCTTCGCCTTCCCGGCCCCTCATCGGATACGCCGGCTATCCGGATAGGCTCTTGATGCACGCTGCTGCCGACGATGAGGCCACCGAGATCGAGCTGCTGGTGGCCGAACTGGCCGGGCGGATCGGGCCACGCCGCCCAACCTCGGCCGAGGAGGCCCGGGCGGCGGCCTTCGTCAATGGCCGGCTGCGCCGGGCCGGGATGGGGGTGAGCGCCTATGAGTTGCGGGTGGTCCCCCGCGCGGGCACGACCTATGCCCTCTTTGCGGCCCTGGGGATGGCCGGTGCGGCCCTGGCATTCTTCTTCCCCTGGCTCGGGCTGCTCTGGGGGTTGGGCCTGCTCGCCATTGCCCTGGCCGACGCCTTTGTGGCCCCTCTGCCCCCGCTGGGGCCGTGTCGCGTCAGCCAGAACATCGTCGGCACCCGCGCCATCGCCGAAGCCGCCGGCGCGCCTCCGCTCCAGCCGCGCTGGCGCGTGGTCGTGCTCGCCCCGCTCGATACCCCTCCGCTCCAGCACGGCCTCACCGTCCTTGCCAGCTCGGGACGTAGGGCGGCCCTGGCGCGCCTGGCCGCAGCCGCGCTCCTGGTCGCCGGCGCCCTGGGGGCCTTGCTGTTGCCCGGGCCATGGTGGCTGCTGCAGGGGGGCGCCGGGTTGCTTTTCGGCCTGATCCTCATCGGGGCCATGCGGCCCCTCACCCCCGATCCGTCCGACGGCGGCTGCGCCGCGCTGGCGGCGCTCGTGAGCGCCGTGACGCGCCTGGGTGCGCTGGAGCGGGCCGAGGTGTGGGCCGTGGCCGTGGGCGCCGCCAGCAGCGATCCCTGGGGGGTGATCAGCCTGTTGCGGCGCTACCCCTTCGAGCCGGAGCGCACCCTGGTCATCGCCCTGGAGTCGCTCGGCGCGGGCCAGCTCGTCTACGCTACCGCTGAGGGGGCGCTCCGCAGCCGGGCCGCCGACGCCTTGCTTGTGCGCCTGGCCGCCGCTGCCGACGCCGCCGATCCGCATATTGACGCGGACCCCCGCCATCTCACCACAGAAAGCGTCCTCACCGCGCCGCTCCGCCGCCTGGGGTACCGGACCCTCACAGTGACCGCCCATGCCGCGCCCGGCGCCGCGCCCCACGCCGCGCCCAACGCGACGCGCCTGGTTGAGCGAGCGGCGCGGCTCGTCGCCAGCCTGGCGCGCCAGATCGATGCCGAGCCGTGAATGCCTGCAGCGGGTAGGGGGATGGGGAAACCTGGTTTCCCCATCCCCCGGCGCGCGGGCTGCGCCTGCCCACACCCTCCCACCGGGTGAGGAGAGGGGGAAACCGGGTTTCCCCCTCTCCCTGCTCGAGGGCCAGGCCCTCCCGCCGGCGGGGGTGTAGGGAAACCGGGTTTCCCCACACCCCTCGCCGAGGGCTTATGTTCACGTTAGCAAACAGGGTTTGCGCCAGGAGACCATATT
>DAOTYR010000592.1:0-4465 GCA_034434655.1 Chloroflexaceae bacterium | reverse complement strand
GCTGTTCGTGTGCGGCAGAGCCGCATGGACCGCTGATATATAAGCGGAGCGAACCATGACACCTGTGGTCGGCATCGTGATGGGGAGCGATAGCGATCTACCCACGCTGCAGGGCGCCATCGAGGTATGCGAAGAGTTCGGCGTTCCCTGCGAGGTGCGGGTGGTCTCGGCGCATCGGACGCCGTACGACATGGTCGAATATGGGCGTACCGCCCACGAGCGCGGCCTGCGGGTGATCATTGCCGGAGCGGGGGGCGCGGCGCACCTGCCGGGCATGCTCGCCGCCTGCTCGCCGCTGCCGGTGATTGGCGTGCCGGTGCCGAGCAAGGCCCTTAACGGTCTGGACTCGCTCCTCTCCATCGTCCAGATGCCCGCCGGCGTGCCGGTTGCCACTGTCGCCATCGGTGGCGGGCGCAACGCTGGCCTGCTGGCGGTGCAAATCCTTGCGGCGAGCGACCCGGCGTTGCTGACCCGCATGCTGGAGTACAAAGCGCGTCTTGCCGATGAGTCACGAGCGAAGAATCGCGCGCTTAAGGCCGGTCCGGATGAGGACCTTTTTCCCGGTGGTCGCCAGGGAGATACGTTGCTATCCTAAGTATCGTGTCCGCGCTTCGTTGCCACGTTGTTGGGCCGAAGCTCTAACGTGAAAATAGGCTCTCGAAGAGGGGTGTGGGGAAACCGGGTTTCCCCATACCTCAGCGGACGCGGGCCGGAGGCCCGCGCACCCAGGCCCCGGCCCCTGGGAGGGTGTGGGAGGGCGCAGCCCTCCCAGGAACAACCGTATGTTCATTGCGGCGTTGTGCGGCGGAGCCGCATGGACGGCTGAGGTGACCATCGTTCGCCGCGTTCAGCCCCCCTCCTAGCCTCCCCCCGCTGGGGGGAGGCGCCGGGTTCCCGCCCCCAGCGGGGGAGGGTCAGGGAAGGGGCTGTCACCATGCCCGCGGCGCCGCGGCGCGGGCGGGACGCCCGCGCTCCCAGGTCATGTTCATTGGGCGTGGTGCGCCATGCGCATGACCGTCTCACGTGACCATGGGGGAACCAGGTTCCCCCAGCCCCCCGCCCGCGGGCGGGCCTGGCCCGCACGCAGGGGGATGGGACAACCGGGTTTCCCCACGCCCCCGCCCCCGGAAAGGTGAGGGCACAGCCCGCACGTAGGGGTCTGGGGAAACTGTGTTCCCCCAGACCCCCGCCCGCGGGAGGGGTTGGGCGGGCACAGCCCGCACGCAGAGGGATGGGGCAACCGGGTTTCCCCCGACTCCACCCGGTGGGAGGGGTTGGGCGGGCTGCGCCCTCCCAGTCCTGAGGTTTACATGACACTGGAGCAACCATGCGCAATCTGCTGATCACCGGCGGTGCCGGCTTTATCGGTTCCAACTTCGTCCACTACATGCTCGAGACACACACTGACTACCGCATTGTTGTCTTCGACAAACTCACCTACGCGGGGCGCCGTGAGAACCTGGAACGGGTGGCGGCCAACCCGCGGTTTCATTTCATCCAGGGCGACATCTGCGACATGCAGGCGGTACGGGCGGCGGTGCAGAAGCATGACATTGACACCATCGTCAACTTTGCGGCCGAGACCCACGTGGATCGCTCGATCATGGCCCCCGATGCCGTGGTGACCACGAACGTGAATGGGACATGGACGCTGCTCGAGGTGGCCCGCGAGACGGGGCTGGAGCGCTTTCACCAGATCAGCACCGATGAGGTCTACGGGGCGATCCCGGCCCCGCGGCGCTCACGCGAGGGCGACCCGTTGGAACCGCGCAGCCCCTATTCGGCGAGCAAAGCTGGCGCGGAACATCTGGTCTATGCCTACTTTATCACCTACGGCCTGCCGGTAACAACGACGCGCGGTTCAAACAACATCGGCCCCTATCACTACCCAGAGAAGGCGGTTCCCCTTTTCACGACGAATGCGATTGACAATCTGCCGCTGCCGATCTATGGTGATGGCTTGCAGGTGCGTGACTACCAGTACGTGCTTGACCATTGCGAGGCCATTGATACGGTGCTGCACCACGGGCAACTCGGCGAGGTCTACAACGTTGGCACCGAGGTCGAAACGCCGAACATTGAAATGGCGCACAAGATCCTCGACCTGCTGGGCAAGCCGCGCAGCCTGATCCAGCACGTGACCGATCGCGCCGGGCACGACCGGCGCTACGCCCTTGACTGTTCAAAGCTCCGCGCCCTGGGCTGGCAGTCGCGACACAGTTTTGATGAGGCGCTGGAAAAGACCGTGCGCTGGTTCGTGGACAATGAAGCCTGGTGGCGGCCCATCAAGTCGGGGGAGTATCTGGAGTATTACCGTCGGCAGTATGAAGAGCGGGGCGCGTAACAACCTGAGGTGGGGGCGTAGCGCGGGGAGGGCAAACCTCCATCACGCGCCACGCCCGGGCTTACAGGCCCGTCAGGTATTCCTCCGCATCCTCGATCAAGACCTCGTAGCCGCTCTCGGTCCGGCGAAAGCGCAGGTGACGCGGAAACACGGCCAGCCCGCGGTCCATCAACTCCTGGTGAACGATGGTTTGTACCTCGCCCCAGAGTTCGGCCTCACCGGCGTAATACCGCCGCAGCAGCGCGGCGAGTTCGGGGTCGGCGGTCCAGCGGATCTGCCTGGTGCTCATGAAGGTCTCCTGCCTGCTACGGGGTCCGTGGCTCAACCAGCGCATGGTGTATACCTTCAGCAGGGAGTATAACAGCCCGTGAGGGGCGTCGGCAAGTATGCTTCTCCAGGTCGGGGTGTGGCGAACCATGCTACACCATTTTAGATTGTTAGGCATGGTTCAAAACGTGCGGTTTGCGCTTGACCGTCTGGCGGGGAGGTGTGGAGGGGCCAGGCCCCTCCACGGCCAACCCGGTGGTCCGGGGTCGAGGCGAACGGTCAAGCTCGCTTGAAACATGCCTAAGGAGCAAGACGGCAATGACACGACCCAGTAGCGGCGGACGGATCGAGGTGATCTGCGGGTGCATGTTCAGCGGAAAGACGGAGGAACTGATCCGGCGCATGCGCCAGGTGATGATCGCCCGCCAGCCTTGCCGCATCTTTACTCCACGTCTGGATACCCGCTACAGCGCCCGGCACGTGGCCAGCCACGCCGGCGCGCGCCTGGAGGCCATACCGGTCAGTTCGATCAGCGAGGTGCTCGCCGGGGCCGATGATGTACAGGTGATCGCGCTGGACGAACTGCACTTTCTGAGTGACGAACCGGAGGCAATCGTTGCCGGGTGCCAGGCGTTAGCCGATCGGGGCTTACGGGTCATCATCGCCGGCCTGGATCAGAATTACCGGGCCGAACCGTTCCCGGCGATGATGCATCTGATGGCGATTGCCGAGCAGGTGGACAAGCTGTATGCCATTTGCGCCCGTTGCGGAGCCTATGCCACTCGTTCGCAACGGCTGATCGACGGCAAGCCGGCGCCCGCCGACGCGCCGACGATCGTCGTCGGCGGCCTGGAGTTGTACGAGGCCCGCTGCCGCGCATGCTACGAGCCGGCCCGTTAGCGGCGTTATCCGATGGGCATGGGGGTGGGGAAGCCGGGTTCCCCACCCCCATGCTGTGCCGCGAACGGACGGCAAGCAATCAGGACATTCCCAGCTTGCGCTTGAGTTCGGCGAGTTCCGAGTCGACCGCGGTCTGCTGTTGGAGGTTCTGGAAGCGGGCCTCGAGCGAACCCTGCTCGAGTTTGGCCATCGCCTCGGCGCGGGCGAGGCGGTCGTCCACCTTTTCCTCGAGCTGCTCGAGCTTGTCAATGGACGAAATCCGGCCCATGCTCTGGGCGGTGCGCTGGAGGGCCTCCTGGGTCTGGGCGCGGTTCTTCTTGGCGATGATCAACTCCTTCTTAGCGCGCACCTCGGCGATGCGGGTCTCGAGTTGCACCAGGGCCTCCTGCAAGGCGTTCACCTGCTCCTCCTGGGCCCGTTCTTGCGCCAGGTACTGTTCGGCGAGCTTCTGGGCCTGAACCTTGCGCGACAGGGCGGCTCTGGCCAGTTCTTCGTCACCGGCGCGCAGGGCGGCCTCAGCCTTCGACTCCCACTGGGTCACCTCGGCCTGGCTGGAGATGCGGCGCTGCTCCAGCTTCGTCTCATCGGCCATCGCCGCGGCCACGCCGGTGCGCACCTCGTACAATTCGTTGGTGAGCTGGCGCAGGTACTCGTTCGCCATCTTTTCCGGATCCTCGGCCTTGTCGAGCATCGCATTGACGTTGGCGCTGATGAGATCACCGATGCGGCTCAGGATGGACATGGTCGACTCCTTCTTGCGATTAGGTCGTGTCAAACGCCGTCGTTGGGACCTACCGTGGACCTTTTGTGCTGCATCCGAAGAACATGAGAGGGTTCGAGGGCAACGAACGCTCCCGCGGTCTGTCTGGCCACAGGCGCAAGCAACCGTACTGGATGCGCCTCTCGGCGTACCTCGACATTCTAGCATGCCCGGCGTACCTGACGCCAACCAGA
>DAOTYR010000591.1:0-7174 GCA_034434655.1 Chloroflexaceae bacterium | reverse complement strand
CGGCCACCCTGGAGACGGGCGCGGTCATCCAGGTGCCGGGGTTCGTCAATGCGGGCGATCGGTTGAAGATTGACACGCGCACCGGTGAGTACATCGAGCGGGTGTAGGCGTCTGTCCGCGCCCCCGCTAATACCATTCTACGTGTGCGCGCGCCCATCAGATGGGTTCAACGCACGGTGAATGAGGCCGCCGGCTGCTTCAGGCGCTCCAGGGCCAGCGTCCGCGCCCCCAGGGGTTCGAGGCGCACCCCGCCATCCTCGGGGTAGAAGGCCAGCACGGCGCGTTCAAGGTACTGCGCGATGCGGGGTTGCCCGTCGGCGGCGATGGCGGTGAATTCCTCCGACAGCGGCAACCCGAATACCTCTAACCCTCCCCCGCGCTCCCAGAAGTCCAGAAAGGCGCCCCGCAGCGAATGCCCGGTTTCGGGGAAGCGCCGGCCCGCTCCCTCGCCCACGGGCCCGGCCAGGGCCTCGGCGCCGCCGTAGGCCAGATCGCGCAACGCGGCGACCCCCAGGGGTTCGGGTTGCACGTAGTAGGGCGTGTCGCGGAGATCCTCGCGGAGGCTGATGCTGGCGTTGCGGAAGATCTGGCTGACGCCGGAGGCCGTGGCGCGAGCGGGTTCGAGGGGCGGGCCGAAACGTTCCTCGGCGCCCAGGGCGCGCCAGTAGCGGTAGATCGGCGCGGGCACGCTCAGCCCGGCCACCAGCCCGTCTTCGGGCAGGGGCAGCAGAGCCTCGGCGTCGGCCAGCACGGCCTGGAGACCGGCGAGATTCTGGGCGAACTCGGTCTGGTCGCCGCTGATCAATTCGGGGGTGATGGCGGCGATGCCGAGGCTGCCGGCCCAGTCGTGCATGCCGCCGGTGATGGTGTAGCTGGGCCAGAAGCGGCTGTAGGCGTAGCCGGCGCCGCTGGCGTAGCGCTTGGCCAGGGCGATCGAGGGGCCGTGCTCGCAACTCGCCGGAAAGACCAGCCCGGCATTGGAGTGCAGAAAGATCGCCCCGGCGGCGTCCCAGAGAAAGGCGCGCAACAGCCGCGCTTCGGGCTGCGAGTCGGGATAAGGCCCGCCGGTATCGGAGATGACGCCGTAGGCGCCCTGGACCGTCACGCGCCAGTCGTTTTCGGGGCAGGCGTCCAGATTGGTGTTCATATTGCGATTGAGATCGACGCCCGCGGCGTCGAAGCGCCAGCCGAGGGCCAGGCCGTCGGGGTTGATCGAGGGAATGAAGGCCAGACGCACGCCCGCCGGGACCAGGGCGGGATTGGCGCGGAAGTGCTCGATCAGTTCGAGGGTCAGGCGGAAGGTGTTGGCTTCGGGAGCGCCGTGGGTGTTGCCGACGACGACCAGTTTGCGCGGGCCGGCGCCGAACTGCGTGACCTCGATGGGGCGGCCCTGGGCGGAGTAGCCGAGCACGAAGGTGCGCGCATCGGTGGCCGCCACGGGGCGCGGCGCGGCGAGCGGGCCAGTGGCGGCCAGCGCCAGCAGGGCGGCGCAGAGGGCGATCAAGCAACACTTCATAGGGGCTGATTGTAGCCGAGCGCCCCATCGCGCGCAAGCCCTGCTGGAGCAGGGGTGTGGAGAAACCGGGTTTCCCCACGCCCCCGCCCCCTCCCTGACCCTCGCCCGCTGGGGGAGGGTACCGCGCGCGCCGTCCCTCAGCGGGGGGAGGCTGGGAGGTATGCCGCTGCGCGCGACCCGGCAGCGGCGCTTCCCAACGGCTGCGCCTCAGGCCGTCCGCAGGGCGGCGGCGGCGCGCAGGTTCAGTTCCTCGATGCTCTGCTCGCGCATGCGGAACTTCTGCACCTTGCCGGTGACGGTCATCGGAAAGCTGTCTACAAACTTGACATAACGAGGGATCTTGAAGTGGGCGATCTGCCCGCGGCAGAACTGGCGGATCTCCTCCTCATCGGCGGTTTCGCCGGGCTTGAGCTTGATCCAGGCCATAATCTCCTCGCCGTAGCGTTCGTCGGGCACACCGATCACCTGCACGTCGCTGACCTTGGGATGGGTGTAGAGGAACTCCTCGATCTCGCGGGGGTAGACATTCTCGCCGCCGCGGATGATCATATCCTTGATCCGCCCGACGATGTTGATATAGCCCTCCTCGTCCATCACCGCCAGGTCGCCGGTATGCATCCAGCCGGCGGCGTCAATCGCCTTGCGCGTGGCTTCTTCGTTGTTCCAGTAGCCCAGCATCACCGAGTAGCCCCGCGTGCACAACTCGCCGGTCTGGCCGCGGGGCAACACCTTGCCGCTGACCGGGTCAATGATCTTGATCTCCACGTGGGGATGCACCTGGCCAACCGTGCCGACCTGCTTCTCCAGCGGCGCGCCGATGCGCGTCTGGGTGCTGACCGGGCTGGTCTCGGTCATCCCGTAGCAGATCTCCACTTCGCGCATGTTCATCAGCGCATGGACCTTGCGCATCACCTCCACCGGGCAGGGAGCGCCGGCCATCACCCCGGTGCGAAGGCTGCTGAGGTCGAAGCGGCTGAACTCGGGATGGTCGAGTTCGGCGATGAACATGGTCGGCACGCCAAAGAGGGCGGTGGCGCGCTCTTCCTCCACGGCCTGGAGCACGGCCAGCGGATCGAAGCCCTCGGAGGGATAGATGATCGTCGCGCCGTGGGTTATGCAGCCGAGGTTGCCCATCACCATGCCGAAGCAGTGGTACAGCGGCACGGGGATCACCAGGCGATCCTTATCGCTAAAGCGCATCAGGCGGGCGACGAAGTAGCCATTGTTGAGGATGTTATGATGGCTGAGCGTCGCGCCTTTGGGATAGCCGGTCGTGCCGGAGGTGTACTGAATGTTAATCGGATCGTCGAACTGCTGTTCGGCCTGCCGCGCGGCAAGCTCGGCGGGGCTGACGTGGTCGGCGGCCGCCAGCACGTCGTTCCAGGTGAACATGCCGGGGGCCGGTTCGTCGCCGAGGCGAATGACGGTGCGCAATTCGGGCAGGCGTCCTGCTGCCAGGCGCCCCGGATGGGCCTGCCGCAACTCGGGCAGCAGTTCAAACAGCATGGCGCTGTAGTCGGAGCCGCGGAACTGCGGGGCGAAGACCAGGGCGCTGCAACCGGACTGGTTCAGGGCGTACTCGAGTTCGTGGAGGCGGTAGGCCGGATTGATGTTGACCAGGATGGCGCCGATCTTGCTGGTGGCGAGCTGGGTGATCAGCCATTCGGCGCGGTTGGGGGCCCAGATGCCGACACGTTCGCCTCTGGCGATTCCCAGGGCCATCAACCCGCGGGCGCAGCGATCCACTTCGGTCTTCAGACCGGCGTAGGTGTAGCGCAGACTCTGCTGGCGCACCACCAGGGCCTCGTTGTCAGGAAAGCGGGCCGCGACGGCATCGAAACAATCACCGATGGTGACGCCCAGCAGGGGCACCTCACTCGTTCCGCTCACGTAGCTCCAGCGCGTAGTCTCCATACTGACGCTCCTCCGCGTGGCTTCCTCGCCACGGTTATGGGTATGATGCGATGTGGGTATGGGTAGTGTACCGCATCTCGGAGGGTTGCGCCACCGCCTCTCAATCCTCCCACGGACCGGAGCGTGGGGCAGCCCGGTTGCCCCACGCTGGCCCGGCCCTATTCGTGCTCCTCATGTTCGGGTGGCAGCAGGGCGTCCCACCAGATTTTACCGGAGCGTTTCTGCTGGAAGTCCACGTGGATATGCTTGGGTTCGGTATATTCGAGCATGCCCGCCACGCCCATTTCGCGCCCGATGCCGCTCTCCTTGAAGCCGCCGAAGGGCGCGTGGGGGTTGAGCATATGGTGGTCGTTGATCCAGATGGTGCCGGCGCGCAGGCGCCTGGCGACCTCGACGGCCTGCTGCACATCGCGCGACCAGACCGAGGCGGCCAGGCCGTACATCGAGTCGTTGGCCATGGCGATGGCGTCGCCGATCTCGTCATAGCGGATCACGGCCAGCACCGGGCCGAAGATCTCCTCCTGGGCCAGCCGCGAGCGGTTATCCACGTGGGTAAAGATGGTCGGCTCGAGGTACGGCCCCTGCTCGAACAACTTGCCGACGGGCCGTCCGCCGCCGATGGCCAGCCGCGCGCCTTCCTCGCGCCCGATGCGGATGTACTGTTCCACCCGTTCGCGGTGGGCAAAGCTGATCAGCGGCCCGATGTCGGTCTCCAGTTCCAGCGGATCGCCGATGCGCAACTGCCGCGTGCGCGCGACCATGCGTTCGACCACCTCGTCGTACATCGAGGTGTGGACGAAACAGCGCGTGCCGGCCTCGCAGAGTTGCCCGGCGTGGTAGAACATCGCGAACAGCGCGCCGTCAATCGCCTTGTCCAGGTCGGCGTCGGGGAGCAGCAGGGTGGGCGACTTGCCGCCCAGTTCCAGGGTAACCTTCTTGATATGCGGCGCAGCGAGGGCCATGATCCGCCGCCCGACCTCGGTGGAACCGGTGAAGGCGACTTTATCCACCTTCGGATGCGCGACCAGGTAGTCGCCGATCGCCCCGCCGGGGCCGGTGATCATATTGAGCGTGCCGCGCGGCAGCAAGCCGGTCTCGTCAATCATGCGCACCAGTTCGATGGAGGTAAGCGGGGCCTGCGTTGCCGGCTTGAACACCACAGTGTTGCCGGTGGCCAGGGCCGGGCCGAGTTTCCAGACGGCCATGCAGAAGGGGTAGTTCCAGGGGATGATCTGCGCGCAGACGCCGAAGGGATCGCGCCAGACGAAGCTCCAGGTGAGGGTGGGAAAGTCGTTCCAGGGTAACGGCTCGTAGGGCGAGCGCCGGGCCAGTTCGGCGAAGACACGCATCATGTGCAGGCCCAGGGGGATGTCGTTGTAGGTCGTCTTGCGAATGGGCACGCCGACGTCGCGGCTCTCCAACTCCGCCAATTCGAAGGCGCGCTCCTCCATCACATCGGCGATCTTGTGCAGAATGCGGGCGCGCTCGAAGTGGGGGGTGTGCGGCCAGGGGCCGTTGTCGAAGGCGTTGCGCGCCGCCGCCACGGCCCGATCCACATCCGCGGCGCTGGCGCTGGCGACCCGGGCAATCAACCGGCCCGTGGCCGGCTCGGTCACATCGAAGGTTGCGGCGCCTTCCGCGTCGCACCACTCGCCGTTGATGAACAACTGGTGGTACGGAACATCGGTCTCAGGGGTCTCAAGCGCCATCGCTTTGCTCCTTTGGCGATCCGTGTCAGGGACAGGGAATGCTGCTATGCGTTATCATAACACGCTGCGTCAAGGGAGCGCAAGCGGCGCGCGTGCACTACAGGGCTACGTCAACGTCGTCCGCCTGGCGACGGAAGCCGCGGGCGAGCCGATGCGAGGCCCGCGTTCGCGGGCTCCACAGGCCACGCAGGTGGCCTTCGCAGCGGTTAGCCGAGACGTTATGGTCTTTGAGAAATTAATCCGCTATCCCGCGCTAGCCGTCGGGCTAAAGCCCTCGGCTAGGCAAGGCGAAGCCCGCCTACGCGGGCTATATCGGAGTAATTGTTCAAAGACCATTACGCCCACGGCGCGGACGATCAACCGGACGTTGACGTAGCCCTACGTGCACTATGCCGGACCGCCGTTCAGGGGTCTGGTGACGCACCTCGCCGGGGTGCGGTGCGTCGGGGGCGTGGTGGCGCACCCCGCCGGGGTGCGTTGCGTCGGGGGAGAGGTGGCGCACCCCGCCGGTTGGCATCGGGGGGCCTCGCGCGTCCAGAAAACGGATCATTCGCGCCTACCGGCCCCGTCGCCAGGCTTGAATGATCCGCAGGTAGAAATCGGCCGGCAGGGGGCGCCCGATGGCGTCGGTATAGGCCGCCGGCGCGACGGCGGTGCCCTCCGGCCATTCGTTCCAGGTCTCGATCAGCACCAGGTCGGCATCCGCGGGCACCGCGGCCAGACTGGCGCGCAGGAACGCGCCCGGCGCGCGGGCCCCGCCGCCCGGCGGCAGGTCGCGCGGCTGGATGCGCGGCTCGCTGACCCAGGGGAGGCGCGAGTTGTCGAAGCCCGGACCAACGCTGCTCACCCGATAGCCGCGCAACTCGCCGGTGTATGGGCCGTTGAGCGCCGTGCCCCAGCGATAGACGCCATCCGCCACCTCAGCCGGGGCGGGAAGGCCGGCGGGTGGCGGCGCGCTCAGCCACGTCTCCTCCAGAATCAGCCACGGTTCCACCCCGAAATCGGCGGCGAAGGCGTGCTTCACGCTGTTCCACAACTCGCCGCCATAGCCGATGTCATCACAACAGATGGTGGTGTAGGTGATGATGATCGGCCGGCCGTTCACCGTGGCCCACATCTCCCGTGGGACGCGCCGGAAGAAGTCGCGGATATGCCGGTCGTAGAAGAAGTAGCCGCTGCGCGGATCGCTCACCGGCATGCGCGGCGCGTCCGCGCCGGTCAGGTAGCCCTTGCCCAGGTGCTCCTGAAACATGCCCTGCTGCGCGGTGGTATCGAGAAACATCCCGATCCGCAGCGGTCGCTCCAGCACCCCGTTGGCCTGGACCAGCAGGTCAATGCGATCCTGCCGGAACCAGGGATGGGGATGGTCGCCCCAACTCACGGGGAACACCATATTGATGCCGGTAGCGGCCATGGTACGGAGTTCCTGCTCATACCAGTCATAGTTGTAGGAGGAATAGCTCACGCCATCGCGCGGGTCGGGGTCGTCGGGCAGCGGCGTGATCCACCCCGGCGGCAGAAAGCGCACCCGGGTCGGGTCACACTCCTGGTCGGGGCAGTTGTACCAGTAGAAAAAGAAGGCCCCGAGCGGCGGGCGCGGCGCCGGCGCGGGCTGTGTGGCAACCGGTGTGACCGGCACGGCAGTGGCGCGCGGCGACGCCGTAGCCGTGCCTGGCGGCGGAGCGGGTGGCGCGGCGCAGGCGGCCAGCAGGAGGATCGCCAGGACGACAAGATATGCGTAGCGTACGTGCGACACTGTCATACAAAAACGCTTGAGCGTTCCCATACCAGCCGTCCATACGGCTCGCGCCGCACACTGACGGGATGAACATACTTCCTGGGAGGGCGTAGCCCTCCCAAACCTTCTCGCGGGCGGGGGTATGGGGAAACCCGCTTTCCCCCATACCTCTGCGTGAGGACCAGGCCCTCCCGCGGGCGGGGGCGTGGGGAAACCTGGTTTCCCCATGCCCCTGCTTGATGGAGGGGAGTGACGCCCTCCCTCCCCCGGCGGGGGAGGGTTGGGGTGGGGACGAAG
>DAOTYR010000590.1:0-10098 GCA_034434655.1 Chloroflexaceae bacterium | reverse complement strand
GTGGGGAACCCGGGTTCCCCACACCCCTCGCCGAGGGCCTATGTTCACATCAGCCGTCCATTCGCGGGGCGCACAACGCCCGATGAACATACGGTTGTTCCTGGGAGGGCTGCGCCCTCCCAGACCCTCCCGCGGGTGGGGGAATGGGGAAACCCGGTTTCCCCATTCCCCTGCGGGGCGGGGGCGTGGGGAAACCCGGTTTCCCCACACCCCTCCTCGAGGGCTGCGCCCTCCCAGACCTTCCCACCGGGTGGGGGGATGGGGAAACCGGGTTTCCCCATCCCCCTGCGTGAGGGCAAGGCCCTCCCGGGGGCAGGGGAATGGGGAAACCGGGTTTCCCCACACCCCTCGCCGAGGGCCTATGTTCAGGGTAGCTGCAGGCTACCGTCGTCTTAGTATAGCCGATCACAGCGGAAGTGCGAATCGGCGTGCCTGTAACATCGCGCGAGCCCGGCGCATCAGTATAATGATAGGCCATGCACTGTCTCAGCGAAACAAGAGGACGACGATGTCATACGATGCGCTGGTGATCTCCGCCCACCCCGACGATGCCGAGGTGCAGATGGGCGGAACGATTGCGCGGCTGGTGGATGAAGGGTTGCGCGTGCTCCTGGTGGACCTCTGCGATGGGGAGCCGAGCGACTTCGCTGCGCCAGGTGAGCGAGTGGCCCAGGCCCGGCGCGCGGCGGCCATCCTCGGCGCTGAGCGGATCTTCCTGGACGGGCAGGATCGGCTGCTTGGCGACACCATCCCCCTGCGGTTGCAAGTCGCGCGCCTGATCCGCCTGTACCGGCCCCAGATCGTCTTTGGCACCACCGATGCCTGCGTGCATCCCGATCACGCCGCCGCGGGCGCGCTGCTCAGCGCCGCGGTGTTCTACGCCCGGCTGGATCACTGGGAACGGGTGCCCGGCGGCGAACTGCTGGCCGATACAGAGCCCTGGAAGGTGGAACGGCTCTTCTTCCCCCACTGTAAAATGGAACCGCCCTGGGGCCGCGACTTCGCCTTCGCCGTGGACGTAAGCGACACCTACGAGCGCAAGCGCGCGGCCCTGGCCGAGTATGGCTCGATCTTCCGCGTCGAAGAGGGCGACCGCCTGCTGACCCTCTACGAAGCCGAAGACGCCTATCTGGGCCGGCTGTTCGGGGTCGCCTACGCCGAAGCCTTCAAGAGCCACAGCCCGTTGCTGGTGCCCAGCCCAACCGTGTTTCTGCCGGGATTGCATGGATGAGCGCGAGGTACCTGTTCACCCCAGCCGCCCATGCGGCTCGCGCCGCACACCGTGAACATCCTTCCTGGGAGGACTGCGCCCTCCCAGACCCTCCCACCGGGTGGGGGTCTGGGGAAACCCGGTTTCCCCGGACCCCTGCGCACGGGCCGCGCCCTCCCAGACCCTCCCACGGGCGGGAGTGTGGGGGAACCTGGTCCCCCCATGGTCACGTTAGGGGTAACACCCGCGCCCGGGAGCGAGGGCGTCCCGTCCGGGTCGCGTCTCCGCGGGCAGTTTGCCCACGCTCCCGGGAACAATAGTAAAACAGGAGATCAGAACATCGTGTCGTCAACCTCTCGCCCCGCGACCTTCCGCAAGCGATACTACCGCAGTATCGCCGTGCTCTGGAGCGATCTGCGCCATCTGGCCAGCCTGCGCGGGCGCGGCTCGATCAGCCCGGCGCTGCGCGAACGCCTGATGCTCACCGTTACGGCCATAAACCGCTGCCGCTACTGCGCCGCCTTCCACGGCTATGTCGCCCAGCTCAGTGGCCTGCCCCCGGAGGAAGTTCGCCGCCTGCTCGACGGCGATGTCGCCACGGCGCCCGCCGCCGATCTCCCGGCGCTGCTCTACGCCCGCCAGTGGGCCGAAGCGGGCGGCAAGGCTTCGCCGGAGCTCCAGGGCCAGTTGGCAACGATATACGGTGAGGAACAGGCACGCGCCATCGAGCGCGCCCTGCGCATGATCTGGATCGGCAACCTGCTCGGGAATACCTGGGACGCGCTGCTCTTTCGGTGTTCGCGCGGGCGATGGTAAACGGCCTTGCGCGGGAGGAGCGCGGGGAGGCCATGCCTCTCCGCATTCCTCCCTTGCGCCCGCCACGGGCGGAGGTCGGGGGAAACCCGGTTTCCCCCTATCCCTACGCACGGGCTGCGCCCTTACCTTCCCGGGGGCGGGGGCGGGGGGAAACCCGGTTTCCCCACACCCCTCTTCGAGAGCCTATGTTCACGTTACGACCAGGGAGACCCATACCAATGATCGATCATTTCGACCTGATCGCGCCCCTGTACGACCGGCTCATCGGCCCGCCGGATCTGGAGCGGCTGCGCGAGGCGCTGGCCGTGCCGCCGGGCGGGCGCGTGCTCGACGCGGGTGGAGGCACCGGGCGCGTGGCAACCCATTTGCGCGACCTGGCCGGCGCGATCGTGGTGCTCGACCGCTCGACGCCGATGCTGAGGCAGGCGCGGGCCAGGGGCCTCGATGCGCTGGCCGGCGATGTGACGCGCCTGCCCTTCCCCGATGCCACCTTTGATCGGGTGGTGGTCGTTGATGCCCTGCATCACTTCACCCGGCCGGCGGAGGCCATCCGCGAGTTGTTGCGCGTGTTGCGCCCCGATGGCCGGCTGGTGATCGAAGAGCCGGACATTCGCCTCGGCGTGGTGAAACTCGTCGCCCTGGCCGAGCGCTTGCTGCTGATGGACAGCACCTTTTTCGCGCCGGCGGAGATCATCCAGATGATCGAGGCCTGCGGGGTGCTGGCGCGCGCCATCGCCGATGATCGCTTCGCGACCTGGGTGGTCGCCGACAAAGGTCTCAGCCCAGCAGCAGGAACACCAGCATCGCGATCAGCCCGCCCACCAGCGAACTGATCAGATTGACCATATCATTGGTCATCCAGCGCCAGCCGCGCACGAAGGTGTTGGGCGTGCCGTCCTTGCCAACCGTCTTTTCGGTTTCTTTGCCGTTGGGATAGCGGTAGATCGCCTGCACCGTCGCGCCCATCAGACTGTCGGCGAGCGAACCGCCCAGGCCGCCGAGCACCGCCGCCGGCAAGATCCACCACTGCCACATCACCGGCTGAGCGGCAAGGGTCTGGCCGATCCCGAAGCTCAAAAACATCACCAGGCCGATCAGCAGCCCGCCCAGGGCCGAGGCCGTCGTGCCCAGGAGCGAGATGCCGCCCGAGGTGCCCGGATCCACCGGCTTGCCGGTGGTGATCAGGCGCGGACGATGCGGGCTGAGCACCCCCAGTTCCGTCGCCCAGGTGTCGGCGGTGACGGTGGCCATCACGCCGAGGAAGAGGGCCAGCAGCACCGGCGGCCCGCCGAGCAGGGCGTAGAGCAAGGCCAGCAGCGCCCCGATGCCGCCATTGGCCAGGGCCTGGGCCAGGTCGCGCCGTCCGCCCTTGGCGAACTTCTCAGCCGCGCGTTGTTCCTTGATGCGCTCCTTGTAGTGCGACAGCGCGCTGCTGCTGACGAAAAACGCAATCAACGCCAGGCCCCAGGCCCAGCCGCCAAAACCCATGGTCGCCGTGCCGGTGAGAATGGCGCCGGCCCAGCCCCCCATCGTCAGCGACTGGCGCCAGTAGGCCAGCCCGCCGATGGCCGTGCTGAGCAGCAAGCCCAGGCCGATTTGTGACACATCAACGCCCACGGAGTCCTCCGGGTCATAGCTTTCTCCCCTGCGGGGAGGTTCGGAGGGGCCAGGCCCCTCCGAAAGAACAGGATTTCCTTTGCGGAGGCCCGCCCTCCCCCATCCTCCGCTCGCGGCGACGCTACCGCGAACCATACCATGAGAGCTACCAGGCTTCCGGGAGATCGGTCACGGCGCCGAGGCTCGCCGAGGAGACCTGGCGCGCATACTTGGCCAGCACGCCGCGGGTGTACCGCGGGGCGGGCGGGGTCCAGACGGCCCGGCGGCGGGCCAGTTCTTCATCGGAGACGTTGAGCTGGAGCAGGCGGGCATCGGCGTCAATGGTGATCCTGTCGCCCTCCTCGACCAGGGCGATGGTCCCGCCCACTGCCGCCTCGGGGGCGACGTGGCCAACAACCAGGCCGTAGGTGCCGCCGGAGAAGCGCCCATCGGTGATCAGGCCCACACTGTCGCCCAGACCCGCGCCGATAATCGCCGAGGTAGGGGCCAGCATCTCGCGCATGCCCGGCCCGCCTTTTGGCCCCTCGTAGCGGATCACCACCACGTCGCCGGCGACGATCTTGCCGGCAAGGATCGCCTCCAGACACGACTCTTCATTGTCGAAGACCCGCGCCGGGCCGGTGATGCGGCGCTGCTTGATCCCGGTAATCTTGGCCACGCAGCCCTCTTCGGCCAGATTGCCGCGCAGGATGGCCAGGTGCCCCTGGGGGTAGAGCGGCACATCGAAGGGCCGGATCACGTCCTGTCCTTCCGGGGGCGCATCGGGCACCCCGGCGAGGGTCTCAGCGATGGTCTGCCCGGTGATCGTCAGCGCGTCGCCGTGGAGCAAGCCGGCGTTGAGCAGCATCTTCATCACCTGGGGCACCCCGCCCACCTGGTGCAGATCGGTGGCGACATAGCGCCCGGAGGGCTTCAGGTCGCAGAGCACCGGCACCCGCGCGCGGATGGCCTCGAAGTCGTCAATATTGAGGGGCACCTCGGCGGCGTGGGCGATCGCCAGGAGGTGCAGCACGGCGTTGGTCGAGCCGCCCAGGGCCATCACCACGGTGATGGCGTTCTCGAAGGCCTTGCGGGTCAGGATCTGGCGCGCGGTGCGGTTGGCGCGAATGGCCTCGACCAGCACCGCGCCGGAACGAGCGGCGCTCTCGGCCTTTTCCGGGTCCTCGGCGGCCATGGTCGAGGAGCCAGGCAGGCTGAGCCCCATGGCCTCGATCGCGGAAGACATCGTATTGGCGGTATACATCCCGCCGCATGAGCCGGCGCCGGGGCAGGCGTGGCGCTCGATCTCGAGCAACTCGTGCTCATCAATCCGCCCCGCGCTGAACTCGCCGACCGCCTCGAAGGCGCTAACGATGGTCAGATCACGGCCCTTGTAATGGCCGGGCTTGATCGTGCCGCCATAGACGAAGATGCTGGGAATATCCAGCCGGGCCATGGCGATCAGCGCCCCGGGCATATTCTTATCGCAGCCTCCCACCGCCAGAATGCCGTCCATCCGCTGGGCGTTGACCACCGTCTCAATCGAATCGGCAATCACCTCGCGGCTGACCAGGGAGAACTTCATGCCCTCGGTGCCCATCGAGATCCCGTCGCTGACGGTAATGGTACCGAAGATCTGGGGCATGGCCCCGGCAGCGTGGATGGCCGCCTCGGCCCGCGCGGCCAGGGCGCCGAGACCGGCGTTGCAAGGCGTCAGCGTGCTGTGGGCATTGGCCACTCCGACGATTGGCTTGCCAAAATCCTCATCGCCAAAGCCCACGGCGCGCAGCATCGCCCGGTTCGGCGAGCGCTGGGGCCCTTCGGTGATCAGCCGGCTGCGGCGATTGTCCGTCATTGGTCGCCTCCTCACAAGGAACGTCCATCTTCCCGCACCGATCATCGGGCAGGGGCGAGGTGCAACGATTGGCAGCGCATGCCCTGCCGAGGGCCGGATGCGCCCCTTATTGTACCAGCATCCGCCACCCGGCGCGTTGGCGCGCCACCACGACCAGCGCCACGAGCGCCAGGGCTTGCAGGCCCACCGACAGGACGATCAGCGCCGGCAGCGCCCGGTCGTAGAGCACCCCCAGCGCCGCGCTGCCGACGAACCAGGCGATGCCGTAGACGGTGTTGAACAGCCCGAAGGCCGTGCCGCGCCGCGCCGCCGGCGCCAGCCTGGCCACCGCCGCGCGCAGGATCGACTCCTGCGCGCCAAGGCCCACGCCCCAGAGCGCCATCCCCAGGGCCACCAGCGCCGGCCCCCCGAGAAAGACCAGCGGCGCGAAGGCCAGCGCGAGCGACCCCGCCAGCAGCAGCGCGGCATAGCCGATCCGGTCGAACAGGGCGCCGAAGAGCAGCGCCGCCCCCGCATCCACTGCCATGGCCATCGCGTAGAGCGCCGGGATCCAGGCCGCCGATACCACGGCGGTCCGTTCGAGGTGGAAAGCGATCAGCGGAAAATCGACGAACCCGGCAGCGATCCACCCCACCGCGACCAGGTACAGCCAGAAGTCGCCGGTGAAGCCCCGCGAGGTCAGCGGCGGCGTCGCGCCGGCCAGGTCGGCGGGCTGCGGAAAGCGCGCCCGGGCCGCCAGCAGCGCCAGGATCGTCAGTGCCCCGGGGATCAACAGCAGGCCGAAGGCGAGCTGGTAATCCCCGCGCCAGGCCAGCACGGCCGCCAGCGCCAGCGGGGCGGCGATGGCGCCGATCTGGTCGAGGGCTTCGTGCAGCCCGAAGCCCTTGCCATAGCCAATCGAGCGCGTGGCATAGGAGAGCAGCGTATCCTTCGCCGGGGTGCGGAGCGCCTTGCTCATGCGCTCCAGCGTCAGCAGCACCACCGCGACCTGCCAGCTCCCCGCCAGGGCCAGAGCCGGCACCACCAGGGCCGTCATGGCGTATCCGGCAATGGTGAAGGCCCAGTAGCGCCGGGTCCGATCACTGAGATAGCCGAAGACCAGCCGCAAGCCATAGGCGATCAACTCGCCCGCGCCGGCCACCAGGCCGACCATCGTGCCGCTGGCGCCCAGCAGTGCCAGGTAGGGGCCGCTGATGCTGCGCCCGCCCTCGTAGACCATGTCGGCCAGGAGACTGACCAGCCCCATGAGCAGGACAAAGCTCAGGGCGCGCCGGCGCAGGTCCGTGGTTTCCGCAGCAGCGGACGAGGTTGAGGATTGCATGGGGCTATGATAGCATAGCTGTGCGCCCGGGACGGGGCGTCGGAAAGGGTTGCAGCGAACGTTCGCGCCGCAGCGATGGCGCGCCCTGCATGTTCGGGTACAATCGTCGTATGCGCCAGATCTCTACATTGCTATGCCTCACCGGGGGGAGCGCTCTGGCCGCCGCCGGCGGCTTGCTCGGGGCGGCCTGGTACGTCAGCACGCGCGTCAGCCCCCAGCCACGCCGCACCTACCACGATGCGTATGTTATGACCCCCTGGGAGCTGGATCTGCCGTTCGAAGAGGTGAGCTTTGCAAGCGCTGATGGCCTGCGGCTGCGGGGATGGTGGCTGCCGCAGGAACGCCCTCGCGGGGTGATCGTCGGCTGCCACGGCCACGCCGGGCGCAAGGACGAGTTGCTCGGCATCGGCTCGCGCTGCTGGCGCGCCGGCTACAGTGTGCTGCTGTTCGACTTCCGCGGGCGCGGCGACTCCGATCCCTGGCCGCAAACCCTGGTCAGCCGGGAGGTGGACGACCTGCGCGCGGCGCTGGCCGTTGCCCGCAGGCGCGCCCCCGGTCAGCGTCTGGCGCTCATCGGCTATTCGATGGGCGCTGCCGTGGCCCTGCTCGCCGCGCCGACCGAAGCGGACGTGGCAGCCGTCGTGGCCGATAGTTCGTTTACCTCGGGGCGCGACATCGTGGCCCATGCCCTGCGCCAGCAGGTGCGTCTGCCGGTCGGGGCGCTCGTGCGCGCGACCGACGCGGTCGTGTGGCGACGGCACGGCTACCGTTTCAGTCAGGCCCGCCCTCTTGACGCCATCGGGCGCCTGGCCCCGCGCCCGGTGCTTATCATCCACGGCGCAGCCGATACAGTGACGCCCGTCGAGCATGCCCGGCGTCTCTACGCCGCCGCCGGCGAGCCACGCGAACTGTGGATCGTCGCAGGCGTGGATCATTGCGGCGCCTACTTCGCCGACCGGCCGGAGTACTGCCGCCGCGTCGTGGGCTTTTTCGACCAGTACCTTGGCAGTATCGAGTCGTGATCTTCGATATTCTCACTCTCTTCCCCGGCATGTTTACCGGGCCGCTCACGGAGAGCATCCTCAAGCGCGCCCAGCAGGCCGGGCTGATCCAGGTGCGCCTGCACAACATCCGCGACTGGGCCACCGACCGCCACCGCACGACCGATGACGCGCCCTACGGCGGCGGCCCGGGCATGGTGATGAAACCCGAACCACTGGCCACCTGCATCCGCGCCGTGCTCGCCCTGCCGCCCGAGGCCGCCACGCCCCCCCCGGTTATCCTGCTGACCCCTGATGGCGAGATCTTTACCCAGGCCATCGCCCGGGAACTGGCCGCCATGGAGCGCTTGCTGCTGGTTTGCGGGCACTACGAGGGGATCGACGAACGGGTGCGCGAGGCGTTGATCACCCGTGAGTTGAGCATCGGCGATTATGTGCTCACGGGCGGGGAACTCGCCGCCATCGTGGTGGTTGATGCCGTAGCGCGGCTCGTTCCCGGCGTGATTGACGCCGAGTCGGTGGCCGAGGAGAGCCACGCTGATGGCCTGCTCGAATATCCGCACTACACCCGCCCGGCGGTGTGGGAAGACCGGCAGGTGCCCCCGGTGCTGCTTTCCGGACATCACGGCGAAGTGGCGAAGTGGCGCCGGCGCGAGCGCCTGCGACGCACCCTGCTGCGCCGGCCCGACTTGCTGGAGCTCGCCCGCGCCGCGGGACACCTCACGCCTGACGATCTGGCATGGCTTGCCGGGTTGGGGTGGTTGCCCGGGGAGCAGGACCCCTGAGACGCAACATCGCGCGCCCTTATTTCTGCCAGTCCGCCCAGAGGGCAGCGAAACTGCCTTCAGGGTCGTACCAGTAGCGTTCAGGATCGAGGGGCAGCGCGGGCGGCCCGGCGGGGGCGGGCAGGCGTCCGGCGCGCAGCCGGGCCACGAAGGCGCGCAGCGCCTCGGCAGCCGGTTTCTCGCGCCCGCCAGGGGCGACCAGGCCCGTCGTGCGCGCCCACCAGGAACGATCCAGCGGCGGAACGTTCCACACCTCCGGAGCAGGGTCGGCGTACATCGGCAGCCACACCCCCGCCGCGCCGTCGCGGTACAATGCGGCAAGCGCCTCTTCGAGCAGGGTCGCCTGGCGCTCTTCATCGAGCAGAGGATGCAGCACCGTGCGGCCAAACACCTCGCTGGCGACCAGGCCGTCGGACCCCGGAACGGAAGTGGGCACACCGAGGTCGGCGACTATGATCGGCGCGGCCTGGCTGTCTTCCGCCCGTGCCAGCGCGGCGGTAAGCGCATGCAGAAAGCGAACCCGGCGCGTATCGTCGAGCCGTTCCGTGACGGGGGGCGCCCAGGCCGCCACCGACACCGCCACCTGGCCCTGGTGGCGCACAATCTGCTCCGGGCGCAAGGTATCGCGGCGCTCCAGGCTCATGGCGCTCACAACGCCGATCACCCGGCGCGCCCCGTGGTCGAGGGCCCGCGTGGCCAGATCGCCCCACCACTCGGCGGCGGCCCGCGCCGAGGCTGGACGGCGAACACGCTCCATGTCGGCGCCGATCTGCCAGGCGGTGGCGGCCGGGTGCGCGCCCAGGTTGCCAATCGTTTCGTGGAGCACCTGCCGCTGCGCCGCCAGCAACTCCGGCTCGCCATAGAGGTCCCGCGGCGGTTCGGCCGAGTACTGCTCGCCGGCCAGCACGACCGGCTGGTCAGGGGGGGCCAGCACCACCGGCGGACCAAGGCGCCTGGCGAGCCGCAGGTCATTGGGCAGCCGGAAGCCTACGGCCCATGCCGGCAGGTGCAACACGCCCCCCAGGCTTGCGCCCAGCACAGCCACAACCGCCTGGAGGCCGTGATCCGCAGCCTGATCCAGTGCGCGTTCCAGTCCTCGCAGAGCGGCGGTATTGACGCGCAGGTCGGGCAGCACTTCGGCCCAGCGCAACTCGAAGCGCACCCTGGTGAACCCCAGTTCGGCAATGTGACAGAGTTCATCACGGAGGGCCACGGTGTCGGCGTCGCTCCACGAGCAGAGGATGCGTTCAGCATGGCGCCGCCGTCGCGGCCAATAGGTGATGCCAGGAGAGAACGTGTGCTCGCTCATAGGTGCTTCTGAGTCAGTCAGGCATGGTTTCGCTGCGCCCCGTCGGGAGGCGACCGCGCAACTCCTATCAGCCGTCCGTGCGGCTACGCCGCACACGAACAGGATGAAAATAAGTTGTTCCTGGCAGGACTTTGCCCTCCAACCGGGTGAGGGGATGGGGGAACCCGCTTTCCCCATGCCCCTGCGTGAGGGCTGCGCCCTCCCA
>DAOTYR010000589.1:0-2287 GCA_034434655.1 Chloroflexaceae bacterium | reverse complement strand
GCGGCGTTGCGCCGACCGACGTTCAGCAGACGCTCGCCCACTTTGGCCTCCATTGCCACATCGTTCATGATCACCGTAGGCACATCGACTCCTTCTGCATTCAGTGCGGGATCGGGTGAATAGTGGTCCGACAAGGTGCCTGTGCGCACCTAACGTGAACATAGGCTGCTCACCTACGCGCATGCGGCGCTGACCCCCCTCCTAACCTCCCCCCGCTGGGGGGAGGAGCCGGACTCCCTCCCCCCAGCGGGGGGGAGGGCCGGGGAGGGGGGCCGTCACCGTGCCCGCGGAGACGCCATGAGGGCGGGCCGCCCGCGCTCCCAGGCGATGTTCATCGGGCGTTGTGCGCGAATCGCATGGACGGCTGACGTGAACATAGGCTGCTGGAGCAGGGGAATGGGGAAACCGGGTTTCCCCACGCCCCCGCCCGGCAGGGGAATGGGGAAACCGGGTTTCCCCATTCCCCCACCCGTGGGAGGGTTTGCGAGGGCGCAGCTCTCCCAGGAAGAACCTTTTTTCATCCCGTCGGGGTGCGGCGCGAGCCGCATGGACGGCTGGGGTGAACATGGGGGAACCAGGTTTCCCCATCCCCCCGCCCGCAGGAGGGTCTGGCCCTCAATCAGGGGTATGGGGAAACCGCGTTTCCCCACACCCCCGCCCGCGGGACGGTAAGGGCGCAGCCCGTGCGCAGGAGGATGGGGAACCCGGTTTCCCCACGTCCCCGCCCGCAGGAGGGTCTGACCCTCAAGCAGGGGGATGGGGAAACCGCGTTTCCCCACGCCCCGCCCGCGGGAAGGTGAGGGCGCAGCCCGTGCGCAGGGGGACGGGGAAACCGGGGTTCCCCATCCCCCCTGCCCGGTGGCAGGGATCCGCCCGCGGCAGGAGCGCTGAGGGCGGTTCGTCGGGCCGCCGCGGGCGGGGAAGCGGGGCATGCGGGAGGCCGCGCCTCCCCGCATGCCATCCACTGCGCACATCCTGTGAGACGAGGCGCGCAGGTCGTCCCCTCTCCCTTCTCGAAGGCCTGGGAACTACGCGCCGTGATCGAGCAGATCCATCAACTCGGGAACACTTCTGGTCACCGTAAACAGGTGAAAATGATCCGGATGGATGAACCCGGAGGCGCGGGCGTGCTCAAAAAACTGGAGCAGGGGTTGGAAGAATCCCGCGGTATCGAGCAGATAGATCGGCTTATTATGGTAGCGCAACTGGCGCAGGGTGAGGGTTTCGACAGTCTCCTCGAGGGTGCCAAACCCGCCGGGGAGGGCCACGAAGGAGTCGGAGCGCTCGAACATGAGCGCCTTCCGTTCACGGAGGGTTTCGGTGATAATCAACTCGCTCGCTTCGGTAAAGCCCTGTTCGCGTTCGAGCAGGGCGCGGGGAATAACCCCGATCACCTGACCGCCCACAGCGACGGCAGCGCGAGCCGCCACGCCCATCAAGCCCACGTTGCCGCCGCCATAGACCAGCCGCCACCCACGCGCCGCCACTGCCTGGCCGAGTGCTGCCGCGTCGGCGGCAAAAGCGGGGTTCGTGCCAGAATGGGAGCCACAGTACAAACAGATCGAGCGCTTCATAGACACCTCCACCATGGGGCAATCGCCGCCCCACCCTCGCACGCAGGCTGGCGCGACAGACGCGCTGAGCGATGATACGGTTCGTATTGTACACCATGGGTATGAACACAGCCGTCTATGTGGCTCCGCCGCACACGAACAGGATGAACATAGGTTGTTCCTGGGAGGGCAAAGCCCTCCCAAACTCTCCCCCTGGGTGAGGGGGATGGGGAAACCGGGTTTCCCCATCCCCCTGCTTGAGGGCCAGGCCCTCCCGCAGGCAGGGGTGTGGGGAAACCGGGTTTCCCCATCCCCCTCTCCGTGCCCGAGCTGTGGTATGCTATCGCCAGTCCGATTACTCAAGCGGGTCGAACCGATAGAAACACTGTGTAGGAGCAGTCTATGCCATACCACCAGTTGATTCACGCGAACCCTGCCATTATGATGGGCAAGCCAGTCATTGCCGGCACCCGCATCACGGTCGAGTCGATTCTGACCAGACTCGCCGCGGGCGAAACCATCGAGCAACTGCTTGCCGCCCATCCACGTTTAACCAAAGAGGCGATTCAGGCAGCCCTCGCCTTTGCCGCAGATGCGCTACGGGCCGATATTGTCTATCCTTTGACCGATGAAGCCGCATGAATCTCGTCGCAGATGAAGGCGTTGATCGCCAGATTGTGGAGCGGTTACGGCAAGATGGCCATGATGTCATCTATGTCGCGGAACTCGCGCCC
>DAOTYR010000588.1:0-1577 GCA_034434655.1 Chloroflexaceae bacterium | reverse complement strand
GGCCTCCCGCTGGGCCTCGGCGGCCGTGGCGCGCAGGATGGCCTTGTTGATCTCGTTCACCTCGGCGTAGGCCAGATACTGGATCCAACCCTCCACCAGGGGATTGATCGCGTTCGAGACGAACTCGATTTGAGGACTGACGCCCTCGCGCAGGGCGTTGGCGGCATTCTCGGGGATGATCTGCACCAGATCGAGGTCGCCGGCGGCCAGTTGGGCCTCGGCGCCGGCCCGGTCGGTGGTAATCGCCCGCAGGTCGAAGTTCAGCCCGATCACCTCGCGGATCTGTTCCTCGCTGATGCCAGGCGCGCCGCCCGGCGGCAGGACCACGGCGGTGCGCACGCGGGGGGTGCTGTTGACGTAGGTCGCGCCGAAGAGGATCAACACCAGCAGCGGGCCGACGATCAGGCTCATGATCAGCAGGGGCTGGCGGCGGATCTCGTTGACTTCTTTGAGGAAGTAGGCCCGCGCGCGGATCAGCCAGCGGCGCCAGGCCGGCACGCCGCCGTGTCCGGCCCCCGTGGGTACGGTCTTCTCGATGAGCGGCGCATCAGCCATGGCGAGCCTCCTGAGCGCGCTGATCTTGTTCCATGATGCGAATAAACACCTCGTCGTAGCTAACCTCGACCGGCGCGGCGCTCTCGACGCTGATACGCGGCTTCTGGTTCTCCAGCCGGTTCAGCACCTCGGGCAGCCACTCGCGGGCGTCCTCGACCACCACGTGAATATCGGCCTCGGCGTCGGGGTTCGGCGAGCGATGGGCCGCGCGCACCACGTCTTTCCAGCGCTTGAGCACCTCCAGGGCGCGGTGCGCCTCTTCGGGATTCTTGAGGGTCAGGTCGATGATCTCGCCGCCGAGGGCCATGCGCCGCAGGTTCTCGGGCGTATCCACGGCCAGGATGCGCCCCTTGCGCATCACGGCCACATAATCGCAGTAGATCGCCTCACTGACCACCTGGGTGGTCACCACCAGGGTGCGGCCCTGATCGCGGAGCTGGCGGAAGTACTCCCAGAAGCGGGCGCGGAGCACGGGGTCGATGCCGGCGGTCGGCTCGTCGGCGAAGAGCAGCACGGGGTCGTTCATCAGCGCCCCGGCGAGCATCAGGCGGCGCTGCATGCCGCCGGAGAGGTTCTGGGCCAGGCGGTGGCGGGCATCGCTCAGGTCTACAAAGGCGAGCAACTCGTCGAGCCGGGCGCGCACCCGGCGGGCGGGCATGCCGTAGAGCGAGGCGACAAAGGCCGCATTCTCGGCCACGCTCAGCCGGGGGTAGAGGACGAATTGCTGAGGGATATAGCCGATGCGTTCGCGGTCGGCGGCGCGGAAGCGGGCCGGGTTGCGGCCCAGGGTGGTGATGCGTCCCTTCTGGGGGATCAGCAGACCCAGGGCCACACGGCAGGTGGTGGTCTTGCCGCAGCCCGAGGGGCCGATCATGCCCAGGATGGTCCCCTGCGGCACCTGGTAGTGCTGATCGAAGATCCCCGCACCATTGCCGAAATCGAGTTCGACGCCTTCGGAGAGAATGGCAAGGTTCTCGCTGGACAATGGCTCGCTCCTGTTCCTCAACTCCCCCTGAGGTACT
>DAOTYR010000587.1:0-2505 GCA_034434655.1 Chloroflexaceae bacterium | reverse complement strand
GCCCTCCCAGGAAGGATGTTCATCCCGTCAGTGTGCGGCGCAGCCGCATGGACGGCTGAGAGGAATGCTCACAATGGCCCGCGCAATCTGGAACGGCGCAGTGATCGCCGAGAGCGACGAAACGGTCATCGTCGAAGGAAACCACTATTTCCCGCCCACGGCGGTGAAGCGCGAATACCTGCGCGAGAGCGCGACCCACACGGTCTGTCCCTGGAAGGGCACGGCCAGCTACTACGACGTGGTCGTCGAGGGCAACGTCAACAAAGACGCGGCCTGGTACTACCCCGAACCGAAGGAGGCGGCCAGGCAGATCGCCGGTTACGTCGCCTTCTGGCGCGGCGTGCGCGTCGAGGCGTAGATGTAGTAGGGCGGGTAGGTGTTCATATGTCTCCCGGAAGCGCGGGCAGCTTCCCCGTGGAGACGCGACGCGGGCGGGACGCCCGCGCTCCCAGGCGCGTGGGTTACCCCAGGTGTGAACAGTTACGGTTTCCCCTCGCTGACCGGCGGCACAACGTACCAGCGGTAGCCCTCGAGCGTCTCGCCTCCCAGCACGCGGCGTCGCGGCAGGGCATCGAGACGCTCGAGGCGCGCGGCGGGCGCCGCGGTCACGGCGCTGCTGAAGCCGGCCTCGCGGATGAGCCGCGCCACCGCCGGGGTGTAACTGCCTGCCGGGTAGCTGAAGCTGACCACCTCGATGCCCAGCCGCTCCTCCAACGCCTCGCGCGAGGCCAGGATCTCGTAGCGCGCCGCGTCCAGATCCAGCGCCGCCAGGTCGGCATGGCTGACGCTGTGCGCGCCAATCTCCATGCCACTGTCGCGCAACAACACCAGATCCTCCCAATCCATGTAGCCCTCGCGTCCCACGAAACCGGTCACGATATAAAAGGTCGCCACAAAGCCATAGCGCCGCAGCAGCGGCAGCGCCGCGGTGACGTTGTCGGCGTAGCCGTCATCGAAGGTGAGCGCCACCGCGCGAGGCGGGCAGTCGTTCGCGCGCAGACAGACGGCCAGTTCGCGCATGCGCAGCCCGACGTAGCCGCGCTCGCGGAGCCAGGCCAGGTGCTCGGCAAAGCGGTCGGGGCGCACCGAGAGCCGGAAGCCGAGCGGATCGGCGTCAGGATCCACCTCGCGGATGTAGTGGTACATCAAGATGGGGAGGTACGGCGCTGCCTCGCCGAGGGTGTAGCGCGGCGCGGGAGTGGGCGCCGCCGGCGCCGGCACAGGGATCGCCGGCGGGGGCGTGGGAGGCGGAGGCGTCGCCGTGGACGCCTCTACCATCACCGGCGCTCCCTCGCGCAGCGGCATCGAATAAGCCAGCGCCGGCACGGCGATCAGCAACGGGGCCACCCGCAGGATTATCCGACCCAGAACCCGCAACAGCGGTTTGAGGTGCTTCACGGCGTTCTCCAGCGTTCATTGCCGAGCATCACTTGAGGTGAACATATCTCCCCCGCGGGAGGGTCTGGGAGGGCTGCGCCCTCCCAGGAACAGCACTTCGCCAACCCGTAGCGAACCGATACGCATATCGCCGAGGCGCGTCAGCCGTCCCTGCCAGGCAGAGCCGGCGATGGCGCTATCGGGCTGCACCACCCCACCCGGATCCACCAGGTAGTTCCGCAGCAGCGGAGCGGAATGCCGCGGATGCGCGTCTCCATCATCCTCCGGCCACGGCGGGGAAAATGTCAATGGTATCGTCGTTGCCGATGATCGTCTCGACGCCTTCGGGGAGATACGGCGCATCGCGCCCGTTGACAAAGACGTGGACATGGGGATAGAGCGCGCCCTGCTCGTTGAGCAACTCGCGCCGCAGGGGCGGGAAGCGCGTCACTACGATGTCGATCAGTTCGCGCACGGTGACGCCCTCGGGTACGTCGAACTGCACCGTGCGCCCGCCTACGATGGGGCGTAGGGTTGCGTAAAAGTTGATGTGCATCGTTTCTATTCGAAGGGGAGGAGCAGGGAAAGCTGCGCCCTCCCGGACCCTCCCATACCAGCCGTCCATGCGGCTCCGCCGCACAACGCCGCGATGAACATACGGTTGTTCCTGGGAGGGCGTAGCCCTCCCAGACCCTCCCGCGGGTGGAGGAATGGGGAAACCCGGTTTCCCCACACCCCTCTTCGAGAGCCTATGTTCACGGTAGCCGTCCATGCGGCTCCGCCGCACACTGACAGGATGAACATCCTTCCTGGGAGGGCGCAGCCCTCCCAAACCCTCCCACCGGGTGGGAGGAGGCCAGGGCAACCCGGTTGCCCCGGCCCCCTGGCGCCTCAGTCCTCCAGAATGCCCAGTTCGCGCAGCCTGGCCTCCGGCACCACCCCGTTGACCCAGCCCCGCGCCCGGTAGTACTCCTCCAGCATCAACTCCAGCTCGCACACGTGCCCCTCCGACCCCGGCATCGTCGAGGCTTCCTGCGTGAAGCGCGCCGGCAGGTAGTCGCTCCCCTCCCGGAACCCCGCCAGGTTGTTGTAGTAGCGCTCCAGATTGTAGATCCGCTCCCCCGCCTG
>DAOTYR010000586.1:0-5681 GCA_034434655.1 Chloroflexaceae bacterium | reverse complement strand
GGGCTGGTCGGGCGGGGCTGGGAGGCCGCGGGCCACACCGGGAAGGGGAATGACGTCATCTATCACTTCCACGCGCCGGTGCGCTGGTTCCCCGCCCCGGGGCGCGGTGGCGGCCTTACGCTGCTGGTGGAGGTTGTCGCCAACTCGAGCGCGATGTATGGCCGCCAGCGGCGCGGTTTTCGCTTCGGGCTGCGCCGCGACGGGCCGATGCGCGTGGCCCGGGCCGCCTGGTTCGATGCCCACGCACGCCCCTTGCCCCAGCAGCCGTTGCCGCAGATCCAGATCATGGCCCCGCCGCGGATTCCCCGCGTGTCCGACCTCGACGAACGGCCCCTGGAACTCGACGCGCGCTCGGCGGCCGAATGGGCCACGGGGTCGCAGGCCCGCGGCGCCTACCGCCTCTACCGCGACACGCTGGTGCAGGAGCATACCCCCGTCGGGCGGGGGATCACCCTGGTGCCGTTGCGCGAGGGGCGCGAAGGCGGGTGGCCCTGGTGGCATCGCTTGCTGCCCGGCGTCATTCCCCAGCGCTTCCGCGCGCGCCTGGAACACCCCTTTACCTGCGACCTCGAGGAATGGCCCCGGCGTCTGGAAGCCATCCGCGCCGAAGCGCGCGGTCTGGGTCTCGACCTCGACCCGGCGCAGGCCGCCGAGTGGTGGCTGGACCGCTACGGGTACGATGGCGTGGTCTTCACCGGGGCGCATCAACGGTACGACGCGGCCCAGGTGGTGATCGTCTTCCGCCGCGGCCAGTTGGCGCGGATTGTGGATTGAGGGTCGGGTCGGCGCTCCTGCTATAATGAAGGTATGAAGCGTCTGACGGTCATCGCGCTCATTGCCGTAACCCTGGTCGCCTGTAGCCGGCAGCCCGCTGTCACCACGCCGGCCATCCCACCGGCGGGCGGCGCGCTGATCGCCACCGAGAGCCGGTTGATTGACCAGGGCCATGGCGCCCCCGCGAGCGGCGCCCCGGCCCCCGATTTCAGCTACACCCTTCCTGACGGAACGACGGTGCGGTTGAGCGATCTGCGCGGCACCCCGGTCGTGCTCAACTTCTGGGCCACCTGGTGCCTGCCCTGCGTGGAAGAGATGCCCATCCTGCAGGCAGCCTACGTCGCCGCCGAAGGGAAGCTGGCAGTGCTGGGGGTGAACCGCAATGAACTGCCGGCGGCAATTGCCCGCTTCACGGCAACCACCCCGGTCACGTTTCCGCTGATCGCGAATATCGGCGGCGACATCGGCGACCGCTACGCGGTGAACAGCCTGCCCGTCACCTATTTTATTCGTCGCGACGGCACGATCAGCACCCGGCACATCGGGGCGCTGAACGAGCGCGCGCTCGCGGAACAGCTCGAGGCTCTCGAATGAGCGCACCTTCCCCCGATGAAGTCATTCGCATCGCCCAGCAGCGCATGGGCGAGCTCCGGGCCGCCGAGGCGCGCGTGGAGGCGCGTCGCGAGCGCCCCTGGCGCTGGTTCTTCGGCGCGCTCGTCGCCGTGCTGCTGGCGGCCCTGTTCTTCTGGCCCGGCGCGCCCCTGGAATGGAAGATGTACGCCGTGGTCCACGGCATCTGCGCCCAACAGCACAACATCTTCCTCGGCAACCTGCAGTTCCCCCTCTGCGCCCGCAACAGCGGCATCTACCTCAGCTTCATGCTCACGCTGCTCTCCATCTACGTCCTTGGCCGTGGGCGCGCCGGGGGCCTGCCGCCCTGGTCCATCGTGGCGACCCTGCTGCTCTTCGTGGCCCTCATGGCCGTAGATGGCTTCAACTCGCTGTTCGTGGACCTGGGGCGGCCGCACCTCTACACGCCGGATAATTTCCTCCGCACGCTTACCGGCATGGGGATGGGCGTCTTTATTGCGGTGCTGCTGCACATCATCCTGGTGAAGAGCCTGCGCAAGGACGTGGATGACCGGCAGCCGGTGCTGCGAAACTGGTGGGAACTGGCGGGGATCGTTGCCGTCAATCTGCTGGCCCTGGCGGCCATCTACGGCAATCTGAGCCTGATGTTCTGGCCGCTGGCCTTTCTGGCTTTCTTCGGCATCACCGGGGTGCTCTACCTGGTGGCCCTGTTGCTCACCAGTCTGGTGATGGGCTACGAAGGCGCGGTGACCGACCTGCGGCAGCTTGCCCGCCCGGCGGTGGTGGCGGTGATCCCCACGCTGCTCATTCTGGGGAGCATGTCGTGGCTGCGCTTCTGGCTGGAGGGGCTGGGGCTGGGTCTCTGAATCGGGAGGGCTGCGCCCTCCCACACCCTCCTGCGGGTGGGGTCGGCGTGGGGAAACCCGGTTTCCCCATGCCCCCTCCTCCGAGGGACTATGCTCACGCTAGATGTAATACATCACCGACCCGGCGCGTTGCCGCTTGCGCTGGCAGAGGTCATCGAGGGTGGTACGGCCGAGGATGGCTTCGATCTGCGCCCGCAGTTCGCTCCAGACCTCATCGATCAGGTCGTGGTCCTCGGGCACGCCGGGGACCAGATCCTCGCGCGTTCCGTCGCCGGGGAGCAACGGCCCTTCGAGGGCGATGAGCACATCGCGCAGGGTGATCGTCTCGGGGGAACGGGCGAGCATGTGCCCGCCCTGCGGGCCGCGCAGGCTTTCGATCAGCCCCGCGCGGCGCATAGTGATCAGTAACTGGTTGAGATAATTAATGGGTATACCCTGGCGCCTGGCGATGTCTTCGCTCTGCACCGGTCCCTTGCCGTAGCGCTGCGCAAGGTCGAACAGCGCGCGCAGACCGTAATCGCCCTTGCTGGAGATGCGCATGGTGTGGCTATAGTAGAGCAAATTGCTCAAGAATACTGACTGTATGGTACCATTGCGGCGCCGGGGTGTCAATACAGCCTCACCCGGTGGGAGGGTCTGGGCACAGCCTGGCCCCGTCCGAGAGGGGCGTGGGGAAAGCGGGTTTCCTCACGCCCCGCCCGTAGAAGGGAACCGGGCACTTCCCCCCAGCGAGGAGAGGCGGGGGGGCGGAACCCTGCGAACGGCGAATCCCCTACGAACCCTATCTACCGCACGAAGAGCCGATCAATCGCATCGGCCAACTGGCGCAGGTTGGTGACCTCGTGCAGCGCGTCGCACATCGGCGCGTAGCGGTAGATGTCGCTGCTGAGGGAGCCGGGGTCGTACACCCCCCACTTCCAGCGCTCCTCCGTCGCGAACCAGACCACCCGCCGCGCCCGACGGCAGATCTGCTCGAAGGCTTCCAGGTTGGGGTCGTTCTCATTGTTGCGCGCGTCTCCCAGCACGATGACCGTGGTGCGATGGTCCACCGCGCTGAGATGGTCGCGCACGAACTGGCCCAGGGCGCTGCCCAGGTCGGTGCTGTAGCTGCGCGTGGGCCGGATCTCGCGCAGCACCCGCTCGATCGCCTCCTCAGGACGCGACTCGGCGAAGTACATGGTCATGTCGTAGAGGCGGTCAATGAAGGCGAAGGAGCGGGTGCGGCTAAGCTGGTCGTGCAGGGAGTAGATCATCAGCAGCATGAAGGTCATCACATGCTGCGTGGAGACGCTCCGGTCGCAGAACACCACCAGTTTGGGCTTCAGGTGGCGCTTCCGGTGCCTGACCACCATGGGCACCCCGCCGAAGCGCTGGTTGGTGCGGATGGTATGCTTGGCATCGAGGGTTCCCATCTTGCCGCGCCGCTGCCGCAGGGCGAGGCGGGTGCGCAGGCGGGCGGCCAGGCGATTGACGATCTTGCGCATATCGGCCAGATCGCACTCGTCGAGGCGCTCGAAGGGGCGGTCGAGCAATTCGGCCTCGGAGCGCTGCCGGGGGCGGGCGCGCCCCTCGCCGCGGGCCATGTCAGCCATGTCGCGGGCCACCTCCTGGCCGATCTGCTCGGCGAGGGCCTGCTGGTTCTCACGGGCGGCCTGCTCAATCGCCCGCAGGGCCTCCTCGGCCATGCCCTGCTGGCGCAACTGCTCAAGCAGCTCGCGCAGGGCCTGTTCGAGCTTGTTGAACTGCAGATCGCGCAGGGCCTGGCGGGTCATCCACTCGCGGTAGCGCTGGTTGCTCATCGTCGGCGGCCCCGTCTGGCCGAGCATGGCCCGCATCTCCTGGCCGGACATTGGCTCGCCGGTGACCATGGAGCGGAACAGATCGGCCAGGTGCCGGGGGCTGAGCTGGGCGAGCATCTGCTGGAGTTGTCGCAGCAATTGCTCGCGCTGCTCGTCGGAGAGCTGGCCGCCGCCGGCCGGTTGCAGCGGCGGCGGCGCCTCCCTGCCGAAGTAGAGCGGAAACAACTCCTGATAGGCGCCGAAATCCTTCGCGTCCTTGATCAGGCTGGCCTGGAGGGCCAGGCGAAAATGGTCGCGATTGATGATGCCAGCCTGCTCGACGGCGCGCATGGCGTCGGCGGTCTCGGCCAGGCTGATCCGCACCCCGGCAGCGCGCAGGGCGGCAATAAACTCAGTGATGCGACGATCCATGCTCACTCCGATCGTGCGGTATCAATTCGTCCATTCGCCGCCCCGGTAGCCGCCCCGGGGCCGGTCGGGCCGGTCGGGGCGCTCGGGCCGGTCGGGGCGCTCGGGCCGGTCGGGGCCGCCTTGCAGGGCGCGGCGGGCGCGTCGAATGTCGCTCTCGTACTTGAGCAGCACGCTGAGCGTCGTATCGAGGGTGGCCTTGTCAAGCTGGCGGCTGTTCAGTTCCACCAGCGCCCTGGCCCAGTCGAGCGTTTCACTGACGCTGGGGTGCTTCTTCAGGTCCATCTCGCGGAGCCGCTGCACCAGTTCCACCGCCTGCCGCGCCAGGCGCGGGGCCAGGCCGGGCACCTTGAGCTGCACCACCCGCAGCTCATTTTCCAGGTCGGGGTAATCAATATGGATGTAGAGGCAGCGGCGCTTGAGGGCCTCGCTCAACTCGCGGGTATTGTTGGAGGTCAGCAGCACCGTGGGCATGTGCCGGGCCTTGATGGTGCCCAGTTCGGGCACGGAGACCTGGAAATCGCTGAGCACTTCGAGGAGAAAGGCCTCGAACTCGGCATCGGCCCGGTCAATCTCATCGATCAGGAGCACCACCGGGCGCTCGCTGGTCAGCGCCCGGAGCAGGGGGCGCGGGAGCAGAAAGCGTTCGGAGAAGAAGACATCTTCTTCGCCTGCCAGGCGGTCGGCGGCCTCGCGTAACGTCTTCGCGTCGCCGAGCAGATCGCTCAACTTCTCCCGCAGCAACTGGGTGTAGAGCAACTGCTTGGCATACTCCCACTCGTAGAGCGCCTTGGTCTCGTCGAGTCCCTCGTAGCACTGCAAGCGGATCAACTCGCGGCCGGTCGCGCCGGCCCAACTCTTGGCCAGTTCAGTCTTGCCGACCCCGGCCGGCCCTTCGGCGAGCAGGGGTTTGCCGAGCTTATCGGCCAGGAACATGGCCGTGGCAATCTCGTCGGAGGCAATATACTGCTGGGTCGCCAGCAGGTCGCGCACGTCGCTGATGGAGGTGAGCATGCCGTTGGATGCCTTTCTGTCGAAGTGATACCGGCGCCTAACGTGAACATTCGCCCTCGGCGAGGGGTGTGGGGAAACCGGGTTTCCCCACGCCCCCACCCCGCAGGGGAATGGGGAAACCGGGTTTCCCCATTCCCCCCACCCGGTGGGAGGATTTGGGAGGGCACAGCCCTCCCAGGAAGGATGTTCATCCCGTCGGGGTGCGGCGGTGCCGTGTGGACGACTGACG
>DAOTYR010000585.1:0-3494 GCA_034434655.1 Chloroflexaceae bacterium | reverse complement strand
CTTCGTCCCCACCCCAACCCTCCCCCGCCGGGGGAGGGAGGGCGTCACTCCCCTCCATCAAGCAGGGGCATGGGGAAACCAGGTTTCCCCACGCCCCCGCCCGCGGGAGGGCCTGGTCCTCACGCAGAGGTATGGGGAAAAGCGGGTTTCCCCATACCCCCGCCCGCGAGAAGGTTTGGGAGGGCTACGCCCTCCCAGGAAGTATGTTCATCCCCTCGATGTGCGGCGCAGCCGCGTGGACGGCTGTGCGCGCGCCGCGTCAACGAGCGCGTTTACCTGCTCATGCCCCAGGCGATCAGGAAGATCATCGCCGTGATCTCCATTGCCCGCACGCAATCGGGAATCACCCCGCGCCAGAATTCCTGCTGCCCCAACCACCACCAGATCCGATTCGCTCCCGCGCGGAGGCGCACATGATCTTCCCACCGAGCCAACTGCTCGACGCGAGCAAGACGAAACAAACGGCGCGTGTGAATGACGATGGTCGAGGCCCAGACCCCGGCCATCATCAAGTGCAACAGCAGCGGCATCGATTGTAGCTCCTCCTCGACACGATAGGCCCCGTACGGCTACGCCGCATCCCACCGGGACGCACAACGCTGGTTCCTGGAAGACTGCGCCCTTCCATCCCCTCCCACCGGGAGATGGCGTGGGGAAACCTGGTTTCCCCACACCTCTACTCCACACCAACAGAAAGGTGGTTCTTGCGAGGGCCACGCCCTCACATCCCCTACCAGGCAGGATGGCCCTGGGGAGAGGGGCCGGGGGACGCGCATCCCCGACGACAAACCTGTCTGTTCTTAGTATGCACCGACTTTGCCCAGGAAGGCAAGGCGCTATTTGATACTTCAAAGTTCGCCAGGGTGGTACTACTGCGTGTTAGGAGATCTGTACTTGCCGGATGCGCGCCGTTGGCGGCTGAGGGTATCGAAACGGCGCTTGAGGGCAAAGGCGACGGCAAGAGAGAGGATGGGAATGAGAGACAGGCAGAGGAAGGCGAAGAAGATGGCCCGTGAGCCGCGCCCGGGCGTTTCTTCGGCGCGATCAGGAGGCGCCTGGCGGAGAGGCGCGCCGGCAGGCGCGTCAGGAGGCAGCGAGAGGCCCGCGCGCTCCGCCGCCACGAACGGCAGCGCCGGGGCCGCCAGGCGTCCGGACACGCCTTCGTCGCCGGCCAGCAGCGTTGCCGGGGCAAGACCGCACAGGGCGACCAGGATGAACAGCGCCGAACGCGCAACGTGAGGAAGCATACGGGAAGACGGACAGGCGCTTAACGCTGGCATGCGCCATCATCACAGGCATCGGTGCGCCCGCCGAGGAGGTAGCGGTTCTGGGCGACCCAGGCATAGACCGGGCGGGCGAAGAGCATGGCCCCGGGAAGGCGCATCAACTCGCCGAGGCCGCGCAGGCTCGGCAGGCGCAGCAGGGTTTCGCGCACCGCATCGGCGCCGCGGTAGAGCGTGCCGTCAGGCGCCACCAGATGCACCTCCCGCTGCGCGTCTTCGGGCGTGACCTGCGGAAAGCGCGCGCGGGCCTCAGGTGAACGCATATCAAGCACTTCGATCCAGCCGGCATCGTTATAGGCCTCGATCCAGCCGATCTGCCCGCTGCAGATGCGGCAGGCGCCATCGTAGAGCAGCGTGTAGCGGGGCATGGTCATCGTGTGTAAGCCTGTCGTAATATACGCAGCTTGGGCGTATCAGGTTCCTGTCAGTACTATATCATCACACGCCGGCTGGCGCAAAGGCGCCTCCTTCCCCGGGGAATCCTGCACATTCGCTTCCGGCGCGGCGCATGTGGGACGTGGTATGGCCCGGGTGGGAACGGCCCGCCCGGGCATAGACGAGAGGAACGAGCTATGCGACAACGACGTATGCTACGGTTCGCCGCTGCCGGGTTCGCGCTGACCCTGGCGCTGGTGCTGGGGGTGTTCGCCTATACCTCATCGGCTTCGACGGCTTCGTTCGCGATTTTCAGCAACCGGCCCCCGGTTACGTGTGACCGCGTGGGCATCAGTGCCCCCGCGGTGTTCCAGGGCGGGGTCTTTCAGCTCAAATTGTCGCGCTACTGGACTGAACCGGTCGAGGTGGACATCTCCTTTCCCGATGGGCGGCTCTTCACCGTGCCGGCTGCGCGGCTGCTCGACGGCACCATTGACCAGGTGATCAACAACCCGCTTGCCAGCCAGGCCCTGGCCAACATTGCCGGCGAGGTCTCGGCGGTACTGACCGTGCCAGGCACCTGGCCCTACGGCTGCTACTTCTTCACCGGGCGCGGCCTGCTGAGCGGCAAGGTGGCCGGCGCGGCGCTGGTGGTGGTGCCCGGAGGCGCGCCGGGGCCGAACCCGGGCCCGGCCTTCGCGGCGGTCACCCGCGTGGGCAGCAACGAAGCCAGGGGCGTGCAGGGTTCGCGGGTGGACATCAACGGCGGTGGTTTCAGGGGCGGCGAACGGATCGACATCTGGATCACCGCGCCTGATGGGACAGTGCTCAACTTCCCCCCCGGTCCCCCGATCTTCGCCGACAATTCGGGCGACTTCCGCGCCGCCTTCACCTTCGACGGCCTGAACCCGGTGGGGACCTACCAGTTCACCATTCAGGGCGCCGAAAGCCGCTACCGCGTCATTACCCCCTTCACGCTTACCTCGCCGCCGGTGGTGCAGACCGGCTGGGCCCGCCTGCGGGTAGCTTTCCCGCCCGACCAGGCCGACCCGCAGCGCAGCGCCTTCGAGGTGCAGGGCTCACTGTTCTTCCCTGGCGAGCGAGTGGACATCTGGATCACCCTGCCGGACGGCGCGGTGCGCGGGCTGCCTTCGCAGTTCGCCGATAACGTGGGCGATTTCTACGCCGTGGTCTACCTCGACGAGCGCCTGCCGACCGGGTTTTACCAGGCGACCGCCAGAGGCAGCCTGAGCGGGCACCTGGTGATCACCAGCTTCACCTTGCAACCGGCCATCCCGCAGGACACCATCTTCAATCCGGTTCCCGGGCCAGAAATCATCCAGAGCAGCAGCGGATTCACAGGCCCTCCTCCCGCGGTGCTTAACCCCTTCAACCAGGGCACCATCGGGGATCGCCAGCCGTAGTCCTGCGTCCGAGCCGCGTCGGGCCGAAGCATTGGCTGCGCCAGTGCTTCGGCCCCACCGGACGAGGGCCACCGCCACCCTCGTCAATACGGCGCAATCGCAGTCACCACCAGCACCATCACGAGAAAGCCAATAATGGCGAAGCTGAGGACCTGCGTCAGCCGGCGCCGGTTTTTTTTGTTCATTGGCATATCTCCTTAGGCATCGTTCGTAGCAGATGTACCGTTCGCAGCGCTCTGCCCCCCTTCCAGCCTCCCCCCGCTAACGTGAACATTCGCCCTCGGCGAGGGGCGTGGGGAAACCGGGTTTCCCCACGCCCCCGCCCCGCAGGGGGATGGGGAACCCGGGGTTCCCCATCCCCCTGCCTGATAAGAGGGTCCAGGGGGCTGATGGTCTTTGAATACATAACCCG
>DAOTYR010000584.1:0-1829 GCA_034434655.1 Chloroflexaceae bacterium | reverse complement strand
CGGTTTGCTCGACGACCTGCGCATCTCGAACGTGGCCCGCTACAGCGGCCCCTTCAGTCCCCCTGCGGGACCGCACCCCCTGGATGCGCAGACGGTTGCGCTCTATCGCTTCGATGAAGGTTCGGGCACGTTTATCGGTGACAGTTCGGATGCCACAGGCGGACCCTCCCACGGCACGCTTATGGTGAGCGGCAACCCGGCTGGACCGGTATGGTCTAACGATACACCGTTCACCCCCGCCGCAACGGCGCCGCCTGCTACTGCTGGAGTTTCGACAGCGCCTTCGGAGAACAGCGGGCCGCTGGAGGCCGCCACGACCATCGCGGCAACGCCTGCGTCAACGATCATCACGGTAGTGCCGATACCATCTGCGCCACTGGTTCCCACGGAGAGCGCAAGCCCCACAGCATCAGCCCAACCGACGGAACAACCAGCGCCGGTGGTAACCACTGCGGCACACGCTTCGACAGTGGCCGATGAGCGCAGCAGTGCGATAAGCGAGGCGCCACCGCTGGCCAGCAACATATGTATCCTGGTGCTCACATGGATCGTCGCGGCCATTATGATAGGTATCGTAATCTTCGGGCGACTGCATCGGCGTATGCGGCGTCTGTAGGTGGCATATCTGGCGACCGGGCTATCACGCATCATTGGCAAAGAGGGAGCTCCTAACGTCAAAATGGGGGAACCAGGTTTCCCCACACCCCCATGTTCATCAGACGTTGTGGGCCCCGACCATGGATATCTAACGTGAACATAGGCTCTCGAAGAGGGGCATGGGGAAACCGGGTTTCCCCATGCCCCCACCCGCGGGAGGGTCTGGGAGGGCGCAGCCCTCCCAGGAACAACTGTAGGTTCATTGCGGCGTTGTGCGGCGCAGCCGCATGGACGGCTAACGTGAACATAGGCTCTCGAAGAGGGTGTGGGGAAACCGGGTTTCCCCACGCCCCCGCCCCGCAGGGGCATGGGAAAACCGGGTTTCCCCATGCCCCCACCCGCGGGAGGGTCTGGGAGGGCGCAGCCCTCCCAGGAAGGATGTTCACCCCGTCGGTGTGCGGCGCGAGCCGCATGGATAGCTAACGTGAAAATAAGCCCTCGGCGAGGGGGGGTGGGGAAACCGGGTTTCCCCATACCTGAGCGGATGCCGGAGGCCCGCGCACCCAGGCCCCGGCCCCTGGGAGGGTCTGGGAGGACGCAGCCCTCCCAGGAAGGATGTTCACCCCGTCGGTGTGCGGCGGAGCCGCATGGATAGCTGAGAGGATTTCGCCCTGTCATACCCTTACGAAACTATCAAGAAAGCCTATGCATAAACTTCGTTTCGTTCACAGCGCGATGCTGACCGTTCTCACGCTCCTGGTTCTGCTTGGCTGGCAGGGAGTGCGGCCTGGACCGGCGCCGGCCTCCCAGGGCAACTCCTTGCGCTTCTTCGGCACCGGTTCGAGCGACCTGGACCGGGTCAAGATCCCCCTGGGGCCGATCAGCAATGGGCAGATTAGCGCCTCGCGCCCGGTAAATGTCGGTGGTGATTTCACCATCGAGTTCTGGATGCGAGCGGCCGCTGCCGATAATCCCGCTCCCGATTGCACTTCAAACGGTTGGTACTACGGTAACATTATTATCGACCGTGATGTGTTCGGGGTAGGTGACCACGGCGACTATGGGATCGCTATCTGCAACGGGCGGATCGCTTTCGGCGTTGCCCGGGGCAGCGATGACCGCCTCCTGGTCGGCAATACGGTTGTCACGACGAACACCTGGCGCCATATCGCCGTCACGCGCTCGAATAACGGCCCGATGCGCATCTTCGTTGATGGCGCGCTCGACGCCAG
>DAOTYR010000583.1:0-8909 GCA_034434655.1 Chloroflexaceae bacterium | reverse complement strand
TTCAACATGTCTTATTTCCTGTTTAGTTGCCGGAGATGTGGGGTCACAATGTACTTGATGACCGGATACATATATCACACAAGAGAAACCCTGTCAAGTGATGAAAAAAGTTGTTTTTTGGGGAGAGCGCAACCCTCCCAAACCCTCCCGCGGGCGGGGGTATGGGGAAACCCGGTTTCCCCATACCCCTGCGCAAGGGCGGCGCCCTTACCTTCCTTCCCGCGGGTGGGGGGTGGGGAAACCCGGTTTCCCCACCCCTCTGGGGCCTATTTTCACGTTAGTGGCATCACCCCGGACATAGAACGTTGTCTCGGTGAAGACGGGCGGGCCGGGCACGGCCCCGGCATAGGTGGTGGCCGTCCAGCCACTGAGCAGCGAGCCGAGCCGGGCCGTGTAGTAGGCCCGTTCGGTGTTATCAAGGATCAGCGTTCCCCCCGGGCGCACCCGCGACGCGGCATGGACAAGGCAAGAGGGGCGGGCGCGCCCGTCAACCAGCACCAGGTCGAAGCAGGCCTCGGGAAAGGCGTCAATCTGGGTCGCGTAGCGCCTGAAGCGCCACGCGGCGAAGGCGGGGTCGCCCGAGCAATAGGCGGCCGGGTCGGCAGGGTCGGCGGGATCGGGCAGGGCCGGCTCAGGCGGAACCAGGCGGTAATCGAGTGGCGCGTCGGGCGGGATCGCCGCGCGCACGCGCTCGTACCAGGCCGGGTCATGCTCCACTGAGACCACCCTGGCGCCCCGTCGCAGCCAGTAGAGCGTTGAGCCGCCGCTGCCATACTCGAAGACGCGCCGCCCGCGGAGGTCCAGTCGCGCGAGCGCATCAATTGCGTCGAACGTGAGCCAGGGCAGACCGGCGCGCAACAGGTAGCCGGGGCGCTGCGAGACGAGCCAGCGGCTCAGGTGTCGCCGTTGCCCCGGACGGGCCAGGAGTTGGAACGGGAAGCGCAGGCGCGCCACGATGTCGCGTAGGGTTATCATCACCAGAACCTCGGCCAGAGCAGGGCCTGCGCCATGGCTACTCCGGTGGGGCGCAGGGCCGGGAAGAGGAAGCACGAGCCGTGGGCGGCCAGCCAGTAGGATAGCAGAGAAGCGATGGCTGCGCCAGTTCCGCCCAGGGGGGGGATGAGGAGCCAGTTCAACCCGATGTTCGCCGCGCAGCCCAGGGCTACCGTGGCGAGGTGCAGCCGGGTGTAGTTTTCGGCGGTGAGGAAGCTGCTGCGCGCCACCCCCAGCGACCCGAACAGGCCGGCCCAGGTGAGCGCGACCAGTGACGGCGCCGCGCTGGCGTAGTCCGGACCCAGCAGCAAGATGGTCAGCGGCCCGGCCAGCAGCGTCACCGGCAGGGCGAAGGCGTAGCCCAGGGCGGCAACCAGCGCGTAGAGCTGGCGCAGGCGTCGGGCGTAGCGGTCGGGGCCGGCGGCCCGCGCGGCGACGATGGTCGGCAGCAGCGCGGCGACGATGGTATTCGGCACGATGGGAAAGACCTCGGCGATACGCACCGCTCCGGAGTAGACGCCCAGTTCCGCATCGCCCCGCAACTGGGCCAGCATCACCTGATCCACCCGCATGTAGAGGTTGACCAGCAGCCCGCTGAAGATCAGCGGCCAGCTATCGGCGAGGAGCGCCTGCGCCGTGGCCCGCGTCGGGCGCCAGCCCAGCGGGTTGCCGCCGTGCCGCCCGTAGGCCAGCAACACCGCCACGGCGCCCACAAGCGCCTCGGCCACGAAGGCCCAGGCGAAGGCGATCAGCGGCGCGCCGGCCAGGATCAGGCCCACCCGCAGCAGCACCGCCGCCAGGTAGGCCAGCGCGCGGGCCAGGGCCGCGTCGCGGGCCGCGAGCCGCGCGCGGAACCACAGGTCCACCACCGTGGAGGCCTGCAGCACCCCGGCCACCCCGATAATCGCCGTCAGCGCCACCGCGGTGGGATCAGCGGGCCGCAGGCCGGCGGCCAGGGCGACAATCGCCAGGCTGGCTCCCAGGCCGCCAGCCAGCCGCAGCAGCGCGGCGCTGCCGAGCAGCCGCCCCTCGCCCGCCGGGTCGCGCACCAGTTCGCGCACCAGAATGCCATCCAGCCCCAGGGTGGTCAGCGAGGTGACGATGATGCTCAGGGCAATGGCGAAGTTGTAGAGGCCGAAGGCGGCCGGGCCGAGGTAGCGCGCCAGCCAGATCCCGACAAAGGCCCCCCCCGCGATACGGACCAGCCGTTCGGCGAGCATCCAGCCGGCGCTGCTCCCCGCCCGTCGCAGGCCGGTATGCCGCCACGCGGCGCGGAGGCGGGCGAGGGTGGCGGCGAGGAGGGTCGTCATGGTTCACATCTCCGTTCTCGTTGGCCGGGCATGGGGAAGCAGCGCCACCCCGCATTCCCCGTTCCGCCCGCGACGGTAGATCCCTGCCGCCCGCGCCGGGGCGCGCCCCGGCGGGTATGGCGGAACGTGTGGTGCTTGCTCCCCCCACGCTCGCGCCGCGCGACCAGGATTCGGGAGCGGCCCTTCCCGCCTCGCCGACCCTCCCTCGCCAGGGGAGGGAAACGCGCGCCTTCCCCTAGCGGGGGGAGGTTGGGAGGGGGGCGGAACCCTGCGAACGGTGGATCTCCTACGAACCTTGTGGAGGCCGTCTGGCCGGCTGCGTCGGGTCCGGTCACATAGTCCATCAATGCCTACAATCCTGCCGGATCTGCGCTACAATCGGCTCAGCGTTGGATGCCATCGTTGCTCGCCTGCGGCGCTCATCGAGGAGGTCGTATCTCCGATTATCGCGCAGGTGCGGCTGTCATTCAACGTTTCGCTGTTGCCTGCCCCGTCCTGATGCGGGATCGGACTTCTGGTCACACGCATTTGCTATCAGCCGTCCATGCGGCTGCGCCGCACCCCGACGGGATGAACATACTTCCTGGGAGGGCTGCGCCCTCCCATTCCTCCCACCGGTTGGGAGGAATGGGGCAACCCGGTTGCCCCATTCCCCTGCGTGAGGGCGCAGCCCTCCCAAACCCTCCCAGCGGGTGGGGGCGTGGGGAAACGCGGTTGCCCCATCCCCCTGCGTAAGGGCCAGGCCCTCCCGCGGGCGGGGGGATGGGGGAACCTGGTTCGCCCATGGTCCCGTTAGCCGTCCATGCGGCTCGCGCCGCACCCCGACGGGATGAACATACTTCCTGGGAGGGCTTCGCCCTCCCAAACCCTCCCACCGGGTGGGGGGTATGGGGAAACCCGGTTGCCCCATTCCCCTGCGTGCGGGCTACGCCCTCCCCAACCCTCCTGCGGGCGGGGGGATGGGGGAACCGGGTTCCCCCATGTTCACGTTAGTGGAGGGTCGCAGGCCCTCCTCCCTTCTCCTCCTGCAAGCATGGCTACGTCTTAACACCTGGTCGCTACGTTGGCGCCGAGGCCGCGGAGGATGACGGCGAGCCGTTCGAGGAGGAGATGAAGCGCCTGGTGGCGCAACTGCGCGAGCAGCAGGCCGATGCGGCGAAGCTGGATGCCGCCATCGTCGCCAACCTGATGGTCTTTGAATAAATAATCCGGTATAGCCCGCGCAGGCGGGCTTCGCATTCCGTAGCCGAGGGCTTTAGCCCCACGGCCAGCCCGGCATACGGGATTAATTTCTCAAAGACCATAAGGATCTGGGGTATAGTGGGTGAATACAGGTGCGCATCAAGCGATTCCCCGCTTTTGTTTAATAATGCTGGCGCTTATTTAACGAACGGAGAATAAGGGATGCAACGCGGACTTGCCGGACGCTATGTTCGCCTTGAAGGTGATTGGGAGGCATGGCTGGATTTCTTTCTGGAAGGGGTAGAACAGACAGCGAATAATGCCGTTGAAACAGCCAAACGGTTGAACCCCGACCTGCCTGTCGAGGCGCTGGAAGATGCCTTCCACAAGCTCACGCAGCCCCAGGGCGCCGATCTGATCCAGCGCAACCGCGCGCTGCACCGCCTGCTGGTGGACGGGGTGACGGTCGAGTACCGCGATATGCTACATCACACCCTTGACACATACCCCTGGCGGTGGTACCGTTTCCTTGCGGCCATCTGACCGCCTGTGACGAGAACGCCGATGCTCGGCCACCTCCGTGCCGTCCCGCTGCTGCTGGGCCAGCCGGTCCGTCTGCTGCGGCATTACCCGCGGGGCGCCCTGCGCGATGATCTGCTCGCCGGGGTTACGGTGGGCCTTGTGTTGCTTCCCCAGGCCCTGGCCTTCTCGCTCCTGGCGGGGCTGCCTCCGGTGATGGGGCTGTACTCGGCAATCGCGGCCTCGATCGCCGGGGCCCTGTGGGGGTCGTCGAGCCATCTCCATAGCGGCCCCACCAATACCGCCTCGATCGTGACGCTCTCGGTCTTGCTGCCGATTGCCGCGCCCGGCTCGCCGGAGTTTATCGCCGCCGCGGGGCTGATCGCGGTGATGGCCGGGGTGATCCGCGTGGTGCTGGGCCTGGCGCGGCTGGGGCTGCTGGTCAATTTTGTTTCCGACTCGGTGGCGGTGGGGTTCACGGCCGGCGCAGGCATTCTGATCATCTCCAATCAGATTGAACCGCTCCTGCGGCTCGATCTGCCCCCCTCCACCGGCCTGCTCGAGACGCTCACCGGCGCGGCGCGGCAGATCGGCGCCGCGCATCTCCCCTCCCTGTTGCTGGGCGTGGCCACAATGCTGATCATCTTTGTCTGGCCGCGCATCACGCGCCAGGTGCCGGCGGTGCTGGTTGGCGTGACCTCCGTGGCCGCGGCGTCCTACGTGCTCGGCTTTGAAGCGCTGGGCGTAAGCGTGCTCGGCCCCCAGCCGGCCGGGCTGCCGCCACTGGCCAGTTTACCCCTCTTCAACCTGGACCTGATCGGCCATCTGGCCAACGGCGCCCTGGCTCTGGCCATCATCGGCCTGGTGGAAGCCGTCGCCATCGCCCGGGCCATCGCCGGCCACTCGCGGCAGCGCCTCGACAGTAACCAGGAGTTCGTCGGCCAGGGGATGGCCAACATCGCCGCCGGGTTCTTTTCCGGGTACCCCTGCTCCGGCTCCTTCAACCGCTCGGCGCTGAGCTTCCAGTCGGGGGCGAAAACGGCCCTCGGCAATGTCTGCTCGGGCCTGTTCATCCTGGCGGCGATGTTCCTCCTGGCGCCCCTGCTGGCGCACCTGCCCCGCCCGGTGCTGGCCGGGGCGCTGGTGGTGACCGCCTGGAGCATGATCGATCTCAGAACTATGCAGCGTCTGCGCCGGGGCGATCCCGGCGATGCGCTGATTATGGGCGTCACCTTGCTGGCCACGCTGCTGTTGCCGTTGCAATTTGCCATTCTCATCGGCGTGCTGATGTCGCTGGGCTACTACCTGCTTCGCACCAGCGCGCCGCGGGTGGTCGCGGTGCTGCCCGACGCGGAGTTCAAGCACTGGGAGCCTCACGCCGGGCGGCCGCAGTGTCCGCAACTGGCTGTGGTTGACATTCTCGGCGATCTGTACTTCGGCGCCGTCAATCACGTGGAAGAGACCCTGAACGCCATTCTCGCGGCCACGCCCGGGCAGCGTTTCGTGCTGTTGCGCATGCACAGTGTGCAGCACATTGACATCAGCGGGATCAGAATGCTCGAAAACCTGCGCCGCCAGCTCCAGGAACAGGGCGGCGAGCTGTTCTTCACCCGCGTCCGTGGCCCGGTGCTCGAGCGTATGCAGGCCAGCGGTTTCTTCGAGCACCTCGACCCCCGGCAGATCCTCGACGAGGATACGGCTATCGACACGCTCTTCTACCGGGTGATCGATCCGGCAGTGTGCATTTATGAGTGCGAGCGGCGGGCCTTTCTGGAGTGCCAGAACCTGCCCAAGCGCAGCCTGCCGGGGGACGGCGCGCCCCACATTCCGCTCCTGCCCCTCGATGCCCGGCCCGCCCCGACCCTGACGCCGCGTGAGCTGTGGGCCGAGTTGCACGGCCCCGCCCCTCCGCTGGTGGTTGACGTGCGCGAGCCGCGCGAGTTCCGCAACGGCCATGTTCCCGGATCGACGCTCGTGCCGCTGCCCACGCTGATCAATGACCCGCAGGCGCTGCCGCGCGACCGGCGGCTGGTGCTCGTCTGCCGCAGCGGGCGCCGCAGCGCCCGCGCGGCGGCCGTGCTCGCCGGCCGGGGCTACCATGACCTGGCCGTGCTGGAGGGCGGCCTGCTGGCCTGGGAAGGGCAAAACTTGCTGACCGCGGTGGGAGCGGAGGAGGGCGTCCGGGCGGTCTTGTAACATGTGGAGGGGAGCGCGGGGAGGCGAAACCTCCGCGCATCCCTCCACCGCGCGCGTCCCGTCAAGGAGATAAGCATGTCCGAACCGCGCCTGAACCGCAATACCGGCCTGGACCTGGTGCGCGCCACCGAAGCGGCGGCGCTGGCCGCGGCCCGCTGGATGGGCCTCGGGCGGCGCGAAGAGGCCGATCAGGCCGCGACCGCCGCCATGGTCGCCGCGCTCAACAGCCTGGAGTTCGATGGGCGCATCGTTTGCGGCGAAGAGGGCCGTGAGGTCGTGCCCGAGGCGCTGGTGGGAGGCGCCCGGGTGGGCAGCGGGCGCGGCATCGCCGTGGACGTGGTGGTTGACGCCATTGACGGGCGGCGCCTGCTGGCCCGCGGGCGCCCTGGCGCGGTGGCGGTGGCCGCCGTCTCCGTGCGCGGGGCAATGTGGACCCCGGCGCCCGCGGTGTATCTGGACAAACTGGTGGTCGACCGCACCGTCGCCCCGGCGCTGGTGCCTGAGTGTCTCGACGCTCCAGCGGCCTGGACCCTGGGGCTGATCGCCCGCGCCAAACAGAAGCCCGTGCGTGACCTGACGGTCTTTGTGCTGGAGCGCCCGCGCCATGCCGACTTGATTGACGAGATCCGCGCCGCCGGGGCCCGGGTCATGCTCGCCGACGACGGCGACATTTCCGGTGCGGTGCTCGCCGCCTCGCACGATAGTCCGGTGGACGCGCTGATGGGCGTTGGCGGCGCCGCCGAAGGGGTGATCGCCGCCTGTGCCATCAAGGCCCTCGGCGGTGGCATGCTGGGGCGCCTGTCCCCACAGAGCCGCGATGAGACTGCCGCCATTGCCGCCGCGGGTCTCGATACCCGCCGCATCTTCTCGCTTGACGACATGGTGCGCAGCAACCAGATCTTCTTCGTCGCCACCGGCATCACCGATGGCCTGCTGCTCAAGGGGGTGCGCTTCGAGGGTGACCGGGCCACCACCAACTCGCTCATCCTGCGCTCCGAAACCCGCACCCGGCGCCTGATTTTCGCCGAGCATCTGTTGGAACATGAGGTGTAATCGCATGGCAGCCTGGAACGCCGAGGATCACCAGGACGCCGACCGCGGGTCGCAACAGTCCACCGCGCAGCGCCAGTCCACCATCACGTGCCCCGCATGCGGGCATCAGCAGACCGAAATCATGCCCACGAACGCATGTCTGTTCTTCTATGCGTGCGCGGCTTGCAAACGCATGCTCCGGCCCAAAGCCGGGGACTGCTGCGTGTTTTGCAGTTATGGCACGGTCAGGTGCCCGTCAATGTCGTAGGGCGGGGCGAGGCGCGATATCGCCAGAAGCGATACTATGTGACGAAACGTTGCTACCGCTGGCGAACCCGAGGTCCCGCGCGCCGGTTCTTGCGCCCCCGCCGGTGCAGAACCTTATGCCACACCCGTATGCGCGTGCAACTGTTCACACCTGGGGTAACCCACGCGCCTGGGAGCAAGGGCGTTCCGCCCGCGTCGCGTCTCCGCGGGCAAGCTGCCCGCGCTCCCAGGAGAACTGTGAACTCGTGCGTGCGCGTCTTGCCTTGACATCCCCCCGTCTGCGACGTACACTCTGCGCATTGCGCCGGGTCGCTGTTTCACGCAAAGGAACACGCAGAATGGCCCTCGAAAAGCTCCTCACCGACCCCCGTCGGCTCGTGCTCCTCTACGGCACCACGCCCCCGCGCGCCAGCAGCCCGCCTGAGCGCATCCAGCTCGCCGCCTCGCGCCTGGCCGAACGGGTCGCCGCCTTGCCGCTCGATGGCCTGGTTATCTACGATGTCCAGGACGAGTCGGCGCGCACCGCTGAACCGCGTCCCTTTCCCTTTCTGCCCACCATCGAACCGCCGATCTACGCGGCGCTGCTCCGTGAGTTGACCGGTCTGGCCACGGTGACCTATAAGTGCATCGTCAATGAAACCGAAGCGAGCTGGCCCGCCTGGCTCGACGCGGCCCACGCTCGCTACGGGGTGCGCTACCTGTCGCTGGTGGGATTGTCCAGTTCCAAACTGGCCCGCAGCAGCATCGCGCTCAGCCGCGCCTCGGAGATGGCCGCCGCCCATGCCGCCGGCTTTGTGCTCGGCGGGGTCGCCATTGCCGAGCGCCACTCGGCCCGGCGCAGCGAGAGCTTGCGGATCATTCAGAAGACCGAACGCGGATGCCGGTACTTCATCTCCCAGGCCGTCTACGATGCCGAACCCACCGTGCGCCTGCTCAACGACTATGCCCGCGACTGCGCCGAGCGCGGTCTGACGCCCCGGCGCATCCTCCTCGACTTTGTGCCCGTCGGGCGCGAGCAGACCATGGCCTTCATCCGCTGGCTGGGCATTGCTATCCCCGACGCCACCGCGGCGGCCATCCTGGACGATGCGGCCCCCCTCAGCCGCTCCATCGCCGTCTGTCGCGACATCCTGCGCCGCGTGCTCGACCAGCCCTACACCAGGCACATCCCCCTCGGCCTGTGTGTCGAGAGCGTTTCCATCAATAAAGATGAAATCGCCGCGTCAATCGAACTCGCCGAGGCGCTGGTTGACGTTGCCCGCGAGTATGGGTTGGAGATTCGCTAAGGTGAACATGGGGGAACCAGGTTCCCCCATACCCCCGCCCGCAGGAGGGTTTGAGGGGGCTGCGCCCTCACGCAGGGGAATGGGGGAACCGGGTTTTCCCATCCCCCCCACCCGGTGGGAGGGT
>DAOTYR010000582.1:0-5643 GCA_034434655.1 Chloroflexaceae bacterium | reverse complement strand
GATGAACCGGAAGAGACCGGCTCCGACGGGCGCCCGCGCTGGCCGGTCATCATCGGCCTGGTGCTGATCCTGGCCGCGATTGGCGTCGGCCTCGGCCTGATCCTGCCCTCCGGCCCCCTGCGCGAAATCGACCAGATGCCCCCCGCCCTTGCCACGATGCAGTCGGGCGCGCCCACGGCCCTGCCGCTGCCCGTGGCGATTGAGGGGGATAGCGCCGAGGTGATCGCTACCGTTGGCGAGGCGGCGATCTACCGCGGTGACTTCGTGCGCTTCTATCAGCCGGGCAGCGATCCGCAGGAGACGCTCGACCAGTTGATCCAGATCGAGTTAATTATACAGGCGGCCGCCGAAGAGGGCGTAAGCGCCGATGAGGCCGTGGTGACCGAACAGATCGAGCGCATCAAGGCGGCCCAGGCCAATGGCGATGACGCGCAGTTCGAGGCGTTTCTCAAAGAACAGAACATCGGTGATGTCGCTGAACTTCGCCGCCTTCTGGAACGCAACCAGGTGATCGAGGCCATGATCCTCCGCCACACGCCCCTGGAGCAGGTGCGCGCCCGCCATATTCTTATCGCCACCGATGCGCTGACCGACACCGCCGCCATCGAGGCAGCGCGGGTGGAGGCCGAGGGCCTGATGGCCCGGCTCGACCAGGGCGCCGATTTTGCCGCCCTCGCCACCGAACATTCCGACGATGAGGGATCGCGCATCAACGGCGGCGATCTGGGCTGGGCGCCTCGCGGCCTGTTTGTTCAACCCTTTGATGAAGCGGTGTTCAGCATGGCCCGCGGCGAGCGGCGCCTGGTGCAGTCCCAGTTCGGCTGGCACATCATCGAGGTGGTTGATCCGCCTGAGGTGCGGCCCCTGGCCAGCAGTGACCTGCTCCAGACCCAGGCCGGGCAGCAGGCTTTTGTTGAGAAGTTTCTGCCCTTCGTCGATCAACTCCGGAAGCAGGCCGACGAGGCCCGGCAGATTAAGATCCTCGTGCCCGCGGCGAGTCTGGTCACCCAACCGGGGCCGTGACGCTCCACACCCCCGCCTGAGGAGAGGTATGGTCTCGCGGAGGCCCACGATGCGCGCCTGGACCGTTTTCTCCGCACTCATCCTGGTCATGGCGCTGGCATTGGTCGGTTGCGCGGGCCAACCTGCCGCTCAGCCCGCCACGCCCTTCGCCACGCCAGCATCCCCTCCGGCAACCGCCACCGGCGTCCCGACGCGCCCCCCGGCAACCGCCACCGGCGTCCCGACGCTCCCCCCGGCAACCGCCACCGGCGTCCCGACGCCGCCCGCGCCTACCGCTGCGCCGGCGGCGTCCCCTTTCGCCACCGCCCCGGTTGTTCCCACGACCATCCCCGAAGCTGGAGGGATCGGCGCGGAGATTCTCTTCCTGCGTAACGGCGCGCTGGTGGCCCTCGATAGCGCCCGTGGCCAGGAACGCACGCTCGCCGACGCGGTGCGCTCCTTCGCTGTCACTCCCGATGGCCGCCTGATCGCTGTCACGCGGGGAACGGGCGAGCGGGTCGAGATCTGGGTGCTGGAGCGTGATGCCCCGGCGCCGCGCCGGGTGACCGACAACGCCCTGGCCGAGAGCGGGCTGAGCTGGGCGCCCGATGGCGCTTCGCTGGTCTACGCGGCGGCGCCAGCGTTGCCGCCAGCGCTTCCTGAGTGGGAGACGTGGAGCGTCTGGTGCGCCACGGCCGAGGTGCGCCGGCTCGATCTGCCCGGAGGCCAGGAGCGGACCCTGGGGCGCGGATGCGAGCCGGTCTTCGCGCCCGATGGTCGCCGGATCGCCTTTGTCACCCCGCCAACCGCGCCCGCGCCAGGGCTGGATGTTCCCGGCGCGGTCAACGGCATCCGGCTCGTCAACCGGCAAGGTGAGAATGGATGGGACGCGGCCCGCGCCGGTGGCACGGGAGCAACCGATGGGTTGGTGGTCCACGCTCCGAACTGGTCGCCCAATGGGGGACAGGTGGCCTATCAACGCTTCCTGGGTTACCGCACCCTGGTAGACGTCAATCTGACCGAATATACCAGTTCCTACCAGCGGCGGCCTCGTCCCGTGGCGCCTGGCGCGGGTTGGGCGGCGCCGCCTTCCTACGCTCCCGACGGAACGCGCCTGGCGGTCACCGAGTACAACTACAGCGACGCCCGTGGCTTCACGGGGTACGATGTATGGTCCACGAGCATAGTGCGCCTCGGCGGTGAGGTGGTGATGGAGTTGCCCTTCGCGACGGTGACCATGTTCGCGACAGAGGCCGGCAGCCAGCGGTGGACCACGGCGGCGGCCTGGGCGCCCGATGGCGCGGCGCTGGCGGTGATCCTGCCCGCGGGGTGGGCGCCGGGGTTGAGCGCCAACGAGCCGCAGTTCGCGGACAATCGCCGCGGAGAGATCTGGCGCTGGCGTCCGGGGAGCGAGCCGGAGGCGCGGCTGGCGACCGATGTAGACTTTGGATCGCCCGTGCTCTGGTTACCGGCGCCGGCGGCGCCGGCGCGCGGCGCCGCGGGTGTTTCCCTGGCCGTGCCCGGGGGCTGGACGACGCGCGCCATAGCCGCGGATTATCTGATCGCCGATGGCCCCGGGGGGCAGAGCATGGCTGCCCGCTTGCGGGCCGGCGGCCCTCCCGGCGAAGTCACGGCTCTGTTCCCGGAACTCCTGGCGCCCGGCGCCCGCCTCGATGATCCGCTGCCGCTCCCCGATGGCTCGACCCTGCAACCCGTCACCGGCGTCAGCCCGAGCGGCGCGCCCCGCGCCGGTGTTCTGCGTCTGGCCCCCGATGGCGCCGTGGTGGCAGTCTACCTCACCACGCCTGAACGCTGGCCCCTGGAGCAGGCCAGCGCCCTGGCCCTCCTCAGGGCGCCCTGAGGCCTCGCATACCCCGGCTCCCCGGCGTTCCCGTGGGCCGGGGCGTGGGGAACCCCGGGTTCCCCGGTTGCCAACCGCCGCCAGGGCGCCTGCCACCCCCGCGGGCCGGATGCGGGCAACCCGGCTCCCCGGCGTTCCCGTGGGCCGGGTATGGGGAACCCCGGGTTCCCCGGTTGCCAACCGCCGCCAGGGCGCCTGCTACCCCCCGCGGGCCGGATGCGGGCAACCCGGCTCCCCGGCGTTCCCGTGGGCCGGGTATGGGGAACCCCGGGTTCCCCGGTTGCCAACCGCCGCCAGGGCGGCCTGCCACCCCCGCGGGGCAACCCCGGCTCCCCCATCTTCACCCCAGTTACATGCTATAATGAAGCGTCTAACGAGCGTCAGGCACATGCAGAAAGGCCGGCAATGCAGAACTACTGGCACGATCTGGAACCCGGGCCAGCCGTCCCCGATGTGATCCACACCGTTGTCGAAATCCCCAAGGGTTCGCGCAATAAGTATGAGTTCGACAAAACGATTGGCGCCTTCAAGCTCGATCGCGTGCTCTACTCGGCGGTGCAGTATCCCGGCGACTATGGCTTCATCCCCCAGACCTACTACGACGACGGTGACCCGTTGGACGTGCTGGTGATGACCAATCTGCCCACCTTCACCGGCTGCATCGTCGAGGCGCGCCCTGTCGGCATGTTTCGCATGCTCGATAAGGGCGAGCATGATGACAAGATCCTCGCCGTGCTCCAGTATGACCCGTTCTTCGCCAGTTTTACCGATTATACCGATCTGCCGCCCCACTACCTGAAAGAGGTGGAACACTTCTTCACGGTCTACAAGGACCTTGAGGGCACGCGGGTCGAGCCGGTAGGCTGGGAACACGTGGATGTGGCCCGGCAGCGCATTCTGTACGCCATCAACAACTACTGGGATATGCGCGCTGGGCGTTTGCTCAAGCGCGCCTGAGGCCAATGTCGTCACGTTCCAACCGGTCTGGCGCCCATCGCACCGCTTACTCCGCTGGCGGCGTCATCTTTCGGGTTGTCGCCGGCCGGGTCGAGGTTGCCTTGATCGCCACCGACCGCGGCGGGCGCTGGGGTTTGCCCAAGGGCCACGTGAACCGCGGCGAGACAGCCGAAGCTGCCGCGGTGCGCGAGGTGGCCGAAGAAACCGGCCTCGAAGGGGCCATCGTGCGCCACCTGGCAACAATCGAATACTGGTTCCGCGCCGGTCCTTCCCGGGTCCACAAATATGTGGACCTGTTTCTTATCCGCTACGAACGGGGCGAATTGCAACCCCAGGAGGCCGAGGTTGACGATGCGCAATGGTTCCCTCTCGACGAGGCCATCCGGCGCGTCTCCTTCGACCGCGAGCGCGATGTGCTCCTCCAGGTGCAAACGATCCTCCACGATACGCGGGCGTGAGGGTAAGTTGTTCACGTTTCTCCTGGGAGCGCGGGCATCTTGCCCGCGTAGATGCGATGAGGGCGGGACGCCCTCGCTCCCAGGCGCATGGGTTACCCCAGGTGTGAACAGTTACGCGTGAGGGGGCTGCGCCCTTCCCTTGCCGTCGGGTTTGAGGGCGGACAGCCATCCATGCGGCTCCGCCGCACAACGCCGCAATGAACATACGGTTGTTCCTGGGAGGGCTGCGCCCTCCCAAACCCTCCCGCGGGTGGGGGAATAGGGAAACCCGGTTTCCCCATTTCCCTGCTTGGGGGCCAGGCCCTCCCGCGGGCGGGGGCGTGGGGAAACCCGGTGTCCCCACACCCCTCTTCGGGAGCCTATGTTCACGTGAGACGGTCATGCGCAAGGCGCACCACACCCGATGCACATGGCTTGGGAGCGCGGGCGTCCCGCCCGCGGCGCGGCTCCGCGGGCACGGTGCCGGCGCCCTCCCGGACCCTCCCCCGCTGGGGGCGGGAACCCGGCGCCTCCCCCCAGCGGGGGGAGGCTGGGAGGGGGGCAGCACGCTGCCAACGATGGTCACCCATCCATGCGGCTCGCGCCGCACCCCGACGGGATGAACATCCTTACCCTCCCACCGGGTGAGGGGATGGGGAAACCCGGTTTCCCCATCCCCCTGCGGGGCGGGGGCGTGGGGAAACCCGGTTTCCCCACACCCCTCGCCGAGGGCGTATGTTCACGTTAGCACCCATGGGCGTCGATCAGATTGGTGGGGTTGGGATGCGCTGGTTCGCCCTCACCCCCGCTTCCGCGCGCGGGCGCGGGGAGACCAGAGCCGCGCGCGGTGAATCACGTCCTGACTGCCACGAGGAAAACTGATGTTCCCGACCCTGGCGCGGAGGCATGCCAATGACGGAGTACGTGGTCGAAGTAAGCACCGAAGCCGGTCTGGAGGACGAGCTGGCGGCCCACGGCCTCGACGCAGCTCTGGTGGAGCGCGCCGTGCGCGAAACCTTGCGCGCCGAGGGGGTGACGGGTCCGGTTGAGGTGGGGGTGCTCATCGCCGATGATGCCCGCCTGCATGCGCTCAACCGCGATTACCGGGGGGTTGACGCCCCGACCGATGTGCTCTCGTTTGGCGACGATGGCGCGACGGGGCCCTTCGTCAGCCAGCCGGAGGGGCCCCGCTACCTGGGGGATATCGCCATCTCGCTCGAGCGCGCGCTGGCGCAGGCCAACGAGTACGGGCACGCCCCCGCTCGTGAACTGGCATACCTCGCCGTTCACGGCACGCTGCACCTGCTGGGCCATGACCACGAACGCGACCCCGATGCCGCGGCAACCATGCGCGCCCGCGAAGAGGCCGTGTTGTTCAGCCTGGGG
>DAOTYR010000581.1:0-6283 GCA_034434655.1 Chloroflexaceae bacterium | reverse complement strand
CGTCGCGTCTCCGCGGGCAAGGTGACTGCCCCCCTCCCCAGCCCTCCCCCCGCTGGGGGGAGGGAGTCCGGCTCCTCCCCCCAGCGGGGGGAGGTTAGGAGGGGGGGTTCAGCGCCGCATGCGCGTAGGTGAGCAGCTTATGTTCACCTCAGCCCTCCATGCGGCTCCGTCGCACAACACCGCAATGAACATAAGGTTGTTTTTGGGAGGGCTGCGCCCTCCCACACCCTCCTGCGGGTGGGGGCCTGGGTGCGCGGGCCTCCGGCCCGCGTCCACTGAGGTATGGGGAAACCCGGTTTCCCCACACTCCTGGGGCCTATGTTCACGTTAGCCATCCATGCGGCTGCGCCGCGCACTGACGGGATGAACATCCTTCCTGGGAGGGCGCAGCCCTCCCACACCCTCCCGCGGGTGGGCTGCCCTCGTCGCGTCTCCGCGGGCAAGGTGACTGCCCCCCTCCCCAGCCCTTCCCCCCGCTGGGGGGAGGGAGTCCGGCTCCTCCCCCCAGCGGGGGGAGGTTAGAAGGGGGGGTTCAGCGCCGCATGCGCGTAGGTGAGCAGCCTATGTTCACCTCAGCCCTCCATGCGGCTCCGTCGCACAACACCGCAATGAACATAAGGTTGTTTTTGGGAGGGCGCAGCCCTCCCAAACCCTCCCGCGGGCGGGGGCGTGGGGAAACCAGGTTTCTCTACACCCCTGCTCCAGCAGCCTATTTTCACGTTAGACCCTCATGCGGCCGCGCCACACACTACCGTGATGAAAACGGCGGCGGGGTATCGGCTATCGGTTATCGGCTATCGGCTATGTTCACCTCAGGCATTCACATCCACCACGATGCGCCCGCGCACCTGGCCCCGGGTAATCGTCTCGCTGTACTCAGGGACGGCGGACATAGGGATCACCTCGGTAAGGCGGTCGATCAGCTCGCCGGGGAGGTCGCGGGCGATGCGCGCCCATGCTTCGCGGCGCTGCTCGGGGGGCACCATCACCGACTCGACGCCGACGAGTTGCACGCCCCGCAGGATGAAGGGGAAGACCGAGGTGGTAAACTCGGCCCCGCCGGCGTTGCCGCAGGCCGCCACGACGCCGTAGTAGGCCACCGAGCGGAAGATACCGCCCAGCACCGCGCCGCCCACCGTGTCCACCGCTCCGGCCCAGCGTTCGGTCTCCAGGGGTCGCCCCGGCGCGGTCAGCACGGCGCGGTCGATCACCGCGGCGGCCCCCAGGCTCTTCAGATACTCCTCTTCCTGGAGCCGCCCGGTGGCGGCGACGACCTGGTAGCCGGCGCGGGCCAGCAGGGCCACAGCCACGCTGCCGACGCCCCCCGCGGCGCCCGTCACCAGCACCTCGCGCCCGCCGGGCTTCACCCCGTGACGCTCCAGCGCCTGCACGCACAGCATGGCCGTGAACCCGGCCGTGCCGATGGCCATGGCCTGGCGCAGGCTCATCCCCTCCGGCAGCGGCACCAGCCAGTCGGCCTTGACCCGGTTGAACTGGCTGTAGCCGCCCCAATGCCGCTCGCCGACGCCCCAGCCGGTCAGCACCACCTGGTCGCCGGGCTTGAATTGCGGCGAGGCCGACTCGACCACTGTGCCGGCGAAGTCAATACCCGGCGCCATGGGTGTCGAGCGCAGGATCTTGCCCTTCCCCGTAACCGCCAGCCCGTCCTTGAAGTTCAGCGTCGAGTACGCGACCCGCACCAGCACCTCGCCGGGCGGCAGGTCGCTCACCGGCACATCACGCACCTCGACGCGGCGCGACCCGCCGCTCTCGTCCACCACCAGGGCGCGAAAGGTCTCGTCGCTCATTGTTGTTGTCCTCCTCTAATGCGTGGCTGGATTATACCAGCCATCCATGCGGCTCGCGCCGCACAACGACGGGATGAAAATCCTTCCTGGGAGGGCTGCGCCCTCCCAGACCCTCCCGCGGGTGGGGGGATGGGGAAACCCGGTTTCCCCAGTCCCCTGCGGGGCGGGGGCGTGGGGAAACCCCGTTTCCCCGGTCCCCTGCGGGGCGGGGGCGTGGGGAAACCCGGTTTCCCCACACCCCTGCGAGGCGGGGGCGTGGGGAAACCCGGTTTCCCCACCCCCCTGCGCAAGGGCTGCGCCCTCACCTTCCCGGGGGCGGGGGCGTGGGGAAACCGGGTTTCCCCACACTCCTGCGTGAGGGCTGCGCCCTCCCAGACCCTCCCGCGGGTGGGGGGAAGGGGAAACCCGGTTTCCCCTTCCCCCTGCGTGAGGACCAGGCCCTCCCGCGGGCGGGGGACTGGGGAAACCCGGTTTCCCCTTCCCCCTGCTCGAGCGGCAATCGGTTGCAACGAAGGTGACGGCCCCCTCCCTGACCCTCCCCCGCCTGGGGAGGTAACCCGGCTCCTCCCCCCAGCGGGGGGAGGCTGGGAGGGGGGCTGAACCCGGCGAACGATGGTCACTTCAGGAATGGTTCAAAACCTGCAGTTTACGCCTGACAGTCCGGCGGGGAGGTGTGGAGGGGCCGGGCCCCTCCACATCTCCCCCGTGGTCAAGTAATACACGCCTAAGGCGTAGGGTTCACCCCCAACCGCCCGAGCAGCACCCGGTACGGATCAGGGTTGTCCGGGTGCCATTCGAAGCGCGCACGCTCGAACCACTGCACGGTCAGCGCGCGCCCCTCGATCGTCTCGGTCTGCGGCTCGCTGAGCGGCAGGCCGAAGAGCGCCAGGTTCTCGGCCAGGCTGTAGCCGCGCCGCCCGTCGAACTCCAGGCCGCGGCCACGGAAGTAGCTCAGGAACGGCTCGCAAAGGCTGTGGCCGGTTTCGGCGAAGTAGAGGCAACCGGCGGGCGCCCCGCTCACCCGCCCGAACTGCTGCCAGTCGCGGCCTTGCCGCGTTAGCACTTCGGCGCCCAGGCGCCCCAGCAGCACGTCGTAGGGCCGCGGGTTCTGCGGATGCAGTTCCAGCCGGTTGCGTTCAAACTCCTGGGCCTGCACCTGGCGCCCTTCGATGGTGATACTGCGCTGCGGCCCGATCGGCAACCCGAAGACCGGCAAGCCCCCGTTCTCGCGCCAGTAGGCCAGCAGGCGCCCGCACACCTGGTGCCCTGTCTCGGGGAAACTCTGGCAATCCGCCGGAGCCGGCTGCGGCGGGGGCGCGGCCTGGCCCGCCTCGCGACGGAAGCGGTCGCTCAACTCGCGGGTCAGGCGCAGGTACAGGTCCCCATACTGCTCACTTGGCTCGATGTGGCTGCCCTCGTAGAACTCGTTGAAACTGGTCAGCACCACTGCCTGCGCGTTGCGCTCGATGGCCGTCTGCCAGGTGCTGCGGTAGTACTCGCCGTTCTGCCGATCGCGGGCGTGCCCGCCGCGGATGCGCAGGTCGTCGTACCCGGGCATCACCGTGGCGACGAAGGGCCGGTTCTGCCCGTTGGCGCGGTTCCACTGCTCGAGCCGGCTCGCGTACGAGGCCATGGCCGCGCCGGGCCGGCGCTCCCAACTGATGTCGAAGTAGTACAGCGCGTCGTAGACCTCCAGATAGCCGAAGTTGTCCGTGCCGCCGAACCAGAACTGCTCGCGCCCCGGATCGGCGCGCGCGCGCAGATCGCGCCAGGCGCCCACCCCACCCAGGGCGGGCGGGTTGAACCAGAACACCACCGGACGGCCCTGGTAGCGCAGGTAGTTCGGCTGGCCGAAAAAGTCCCGCTTCACCACCTCAATCGCCCGCGCCAGGCCCTCGACGCTCCGCAGGGGCCCCCAGGCCGAATGGTCGGGGATGATCGCCACCTGCAGGTCGCGGCCGCCTTCGCGCGCCAGTTCGATCAGCCGGCGGCAGCGCTTGTTCAGCCGCTCTTCGTCGGGGCCGTACCAGGTGCACACCAGGGCGTCAATGCCCGCGTCGTCGGCCTGCTGCACGTGGCGACGGATGGCCTCGTCGTCGCCGCCGCTGTAGCGCGGCGCCGGCAGGTCGCTCATCCGGCTGTACGACCAGTCGGAATGCTCCCACCAGGGGTAGTAGAAGGCCATGATCGGTCGCTCCGAGGCCGCCCGCGCCGGCGTCGCCAGGGGCATCATCAGGCCGACCTGGAGCGCCAGGATCAGGATTGGCGCGAGTCGCTGAAGAGAGCGATGGCAAGGCATACTGGCTCCTCGTTGGAGATGGGGTTTCATGGGAGAGCGAAGCCCTCCCCGACCCGCCCGTTGGTCTGGACAATTCCCCGGCATTCTACCCGTTTCCGCGCCCGCGGGCGCTAGCCCTTCGGTCCTGTTCCGGGTCCTACGTAAGTGTTCACATGTCTCCCGGGGGCGCGGGCAGCGTGCCCGCGGAGACGTGACGCGGGCGGGACGCCCGCGCTCCCAGGCGTGTGGGTTACCCCAGGTGTGAACAGGTACGCTCCTCCCGGCTTTCCCGCCTCGCGCCGATCTGCGGTATCATAGAAGGAACAATCGCCAACCGGACCAGCAGGAGATCCCCCGATGCTCACCGACCGCGCCCGTGAGACGCTCTACGCCTGGGTCGCCGCCGATAGCCTGCGCAAACACTGCGAGGCCGTGTCGGCCTGCATGGTCCACTTCGCCCGGCAGGGCGGCGCGGACGCCGACCTGTGGGGCGCTGTGGGCCTGCTCCACGATATGGACTTCGAACGTTACCCTGAGATGCCCGCAGAGACCCCGGAGGTGCACGCGCTGTCGCGCGCCCTGATCGCCGGCGAACCGGCCCCCGACACGCTGCCCGGGCATCCCTTTTATGGCGTGAAGTATCTGCGCGAGGCCGGCTGGTCGCCCGAGGTGCTGCGCGCCATTCTCAGCCATGCCGATTACAGCGGCATCGCCCCCGAGTCGCCCCTCGAGCGCACGCTCTACGCCGTGGACGAACTGAGCGGTTTTGTGACCGCCGTGGCCCTGGTGCGCCCGGACAGGTCCATCCACAGCGTCGAAGTCGCGTCGGTGAAGAAGAAGATGAAGGATAAGGCCTTTGCCGCCAAGGTGAGCCGTGAGGGTATGCGTCATGGCGCCGAGGTGATCGGCATGCCCCTCGATGATCTGATCGCCGAGGTCATCGCCGCCCTGCGCGCCGCCGCGCCGCGCCTGGGGTTGCAGGGCGCGGCTTGAGGCCCCCCGCCCGCATGATCTCGTGATGATGCTTCCCCGCCACATCTGGCCGGATACGGCGACCATCAGCGATGGGCGGCTCTACCTGGGCGGCTGCGACGCGCGGGCCCTCGCCGCCGCCTATGGCACGCCTCTCTACGTGTTCGACGAGGCCACCCTGCGCGGCGCGATGCGCGCCTACCTGGCGGCCTTCCGGCGCCAGGACGCGCCCTTCGGGGTCCACTACGCCGCCAAGGCGCTGCTCAACACCGCCCTGGCCCAGATCGTCACGCAGGAGGGGTTGGGGCTGGATGTCGTCTCCGGGGCCGAGTTGCTGGTGGCGCGGCGCGCTGGCGTGCCCATGGAGCGGGTCCATTTCCACGGCAACGCCCCCGGCGACGCGGAACTGGAGCGCGCCGTGGCCTGGGGCGTTGGCGCAGTGGTGGTTGATAACCTCGATGAACTGGAACGTCTCGCCGCGCTGACGGCCGGCCGCGAGCGGCCCCAGGGCGTCATGCTGCGCGTGGCGCCGGGCATCGAAGCGCGCACCCACCCCTCCATCGCCACCGGCGGCGCCGACTCGAAGTTCGGCCTGCCCCCCGCGGCCCTCGACGCCGCCGCGACGCGGCTGCGCGCCGCAAGGCCAAAGAGCTGCGTAAGCAGCTCGAAGCCGCAATCGCTTGGCTTAAAGCCGAGCGTGAGCGCGAGCGGCGACTTGATGCGGAGTCTAAAGCTAGGCTTCGGTGGAGAGTTCCTCTCCAGTCCTGGCTTGAGGACGAAGCTGAAGACTAAAAACTAAATACCACTACCAAAACCCTGAATGGAGGGTTCTAGAATGAGTTCTAGTTTTGGGCCAATGTTTGATTGGCTCACCGACCTCGAAGCGTGGGATCCCATCGAGCTTACCGGTGGAATCACCCACACACCCCTGCACTACAGCCCTGACAAAGGGCTGTATGAGGGTCAAACGGTCAAGCAGTACCCCCGTGTGCTGCAGACCATACGGCCCAACGGGAAACGGCTTGTGCTCACATATGTGGGCAAGCCTGATCCCCAGGGGTTGGCGAAAGCCATTCGAGGAGATTCGCGGTTCAATAACCTGGTCCCAGTAACGTCCAAGCCCTCGGATGACGGGGGTACGGACATCATCTTCTACGACTGGGAAACCATCGTAGAGCTACTGGGAGACCCGAGCCAAGCTCGGTGGTCGCTGAAGCAGCTAAAC
>DAOTYR010000580.1:0-2347 GCA_034434655.1 Chloroflexaceae bacterium | reverse complement strand
CCGCCCACAGTGGGGGCGCGCCCTGTGGTATACTCCCAGGCGACGATCCCGTGGCGGCGCCGCGCGCTCCGCCCTATCACGCCTGCCGCCCTCAGCGACGGGTGCGCGGGTGTGCCTGATGACGCATGCATGTTCTGGTTATCGGCGCTGGTCTGGCCGGTCTGACCTGCGGGCGCGCGCTGTTGCGCGCCGGGCATCAGGTCTCCGTCTTCGAGGCCGACGATGCTGTGGGCGGGCGCGTGCGCTCCGATACCCACAATGGCTTTATCTTCGATCGGGGCTTCCAGGTGCTCTTTACCGCCTACCCCGCCGCGCGCCGGCAACTCAGCTACCCTGAGCTTGATCTGCAGCCGTTCGATCCGGGTGCAATCATCTGTGAGGGTGGCCGCCGGGCCGTCCTCACCGATCCGCTGCGCGACCACGACCCCGCCGCGGTGCTCGCGGCGGCCCTGAGCCTGGTCATCGGCCCCGCCGATAAGCTCCGCACCCTGGCCCTCGCCGCCGAGTTCCGCGGTCGCAGCGTGGATGACCTGCTCGCTGGCCCCGATGAGCCGACCGAGGCCTTTCTGCGCGAACGGGGCTTCAGCCGGGCGGCCATTGATCGCTTTTTCCGCCCTTTCTACGGGGGCATTTTTCTCGACCGTTCCCTCGCCACCAGCGCCAAATGCTTCAAGTTCGACTTCAAGATGCTCAGCGATGGCGATACGGTGGTGCCGGCCCGCGGCATGGGGGCGATCAGCCAGCAGCTCGCCGCCGAGTTGCAGGCGGCCGGCTGTATCCGCCTGAACACCCGGGTCGCGGCCCTCACCACCGAGGCGGAACGGGTCACCGGCGTCACGCTCGCCGATGGCGGCCAGGTGACGGGCGACGCGGTCGTGGTAGCCACGCCTGCGCCCGAAGCCGCCCGCCTGAGCGGCCTGCCCATGCCCGAAGGTTGCGTTGGCACGACCAACCTCTACTTCGCCGGTTCGCGCCAGCTCTACCGGGGCAAGAAACTGCTGCTCAATGCCGCCCCCGACGCCTTTGTGAACAACGCGGTGTTGATCAGCAACGTGGCCCCGAGCTACGCGCCCCCCGGCATGCATCTGCTCAGCGCGACCGTGCTCGGCGTGCCGCCGCTCGACGATGAAGAGCTTTTCGCCCGCGCGCGGGCCGATCTGCGCTGCATGTTCGCCGGCGATCGCGCGGCCCTGCAGGCCCTCGATAGCTACCGCCCCCTGCGGATTTACCGCATCCCCTACGCCCAGTTCGCCCAGCCGCCGGGCCTGCATCCCGGCCTGCCCGACAACCGCAGCGGGCGGCCCGGTCTGTTCTTCGCCGCCGAGTTCACCGAGGCCAGCAGCATCAATGCCGCCATGCTCTCCGGCGAGAAGTGCGCCGCCGCGTTGCTCGCAGGCGGCGCCCAGGGCCGACAATTAAGTTAAGGCGCCGCATGCGGCACGGCCCCCCTCCCAACCTCACCCCGCTGGGGGGAGGAGCCGGACGCTCCCTCGACGGGGGCATAGGCTGAAGCCGGGTTCCCCATCCCGCTCTACCCGGCCGTAGTCGCCTCACCACCCATGATCACCAGCGTCGCCAACCCGACCATCAAGCGCCTCCGCGCCCTGCGGCAGCGCAAGGCCCGCGAGGAGAGCGGGCTGTGCCTGGTCGAGGGCATTCGCCTGGTCGCCGAGGCCGCGCAGTGCGGAGCGGGGGTGGAGCGCCTGCTCGTCGCTCCCGCCCTGCTGACCAGTCCGTTCGCCCGCGACCTGGTGGCCGCCCAGGCCGCCGCCGGAACTCCCGTCCTCGAGGTGTCGCCGGAGGTATTCGCCAGCCTGGCGCAGAAGGAGGACCCCCAGGGGCTTGCCGCGGTGGTGCAGCGGCGCTTCGCCGACCTGGCCGACCTGCCCCGCGACCGGCGCCCCGGCCCGGTGGCGCTGCTCGAACCGGCCGACCCGGGCAACCTGGGGACAATCATTCGCACCGCCGACGCTGTGGGCGCCGCCGGGGTGATCATCCTCGGGCCGGGCGTTGACCCCTACGATCCCACCGCCCTGCGGGCCAGTATGGGGGCCGTCTTCGCCCTGCCCCTCGTGCGCGCCTCGTGGGAGGAGTTCGCCGCCTGGAAACGGGCCACCGGCCTGCCGCTGATCGGAACCTCCGACAAGGCCCCCACCAGCTTCCAGGCCGTCGTCTACCCCCAGCCGGCGGTGCTGCTGATGGGCAGCGAACGCGAGGGCCTGGCGCCCGCGCACCAGGCCCTCTGCGATCTGATGGTCGCCATCCCCATGCGCGGGCGGAGCGACTCGCTCAACCTGGCCGTCGCCACCGGGGTGATGCTCTACGAATTGCTGCGGCAGTGCGATGC